>DATAGN010000209.1:0-34563 GCA_036263715.1 Ramlibacter sp. | reverse complement strand
CCGCTCGACCAGCCCTTCGTGTTCCGCGCGTCCGACATGGTGGCCTCGACCGGCGATTCCGTGCTGCCGGCGGAGCCGCGCCCCAGCCAGTTCCGCATGGACGAAGCCGAGGAGCCGACGCGCGAGGAATTGCGCGACGTTTCCTTCGTGCGGCAAGCCCGGCGCAAGGCTTTCTGGCGGCGTCCGCTGGTGCGCATCGCCCTTGCCTTCGTGAGCCTGGGCCTGGCGGCGCTGCTGCTGCTGCAGGTCGCCTACCAGGACCGCGACCGGCTGGCACTGGCCGAGCCCGCGCTGCGGCCGGCGCTTGCGCGCATGTGCGAGCTGCTGCAATGCACGCTGGGCCCGCCGCGCCAGATCGAGTCCATCGTCATCGACAGCTCGGGCTTCAACCGGCTGCGCGCCGACAACTATCGCCTGTCCTTCACGCTGCGCAACGCCGCGCGGGTGCCGGTCGCGGTGCCGGCGATGGAGCTCACCATCACCGACGCGCAGGACCAGACCATCGCGCGGCGCGTGCTCACGCCCGCGGAGCTCGGCGCCGGCGAGGCGATCGCGCCTTCGGGCGAGTGGTCGCGCAGCGTCGGCGTCGCCCTCGACGCGGGCGGGTCGGCGCGCGTCGCCGGCTACCGCCTGCTGGCCTTCTATCCCTGAAACCACGAAAGACACCATGGCCGCCGTCATCTGCGGATCCCTCGCCTTCGACACCATCATGACCTTCGAAGGTCGCTTCGCCGAGCAGATCCTGCCCGACCAGCTGCACATCCTGAACGTGTCGTTCCTGGTGCCCGCGCTGCGGCGCGATTTCGGCGGCTGCGCCGGGAACATCGCGTATGCGCTCAAGCTCCTCGGGGGCACGCCCCTGCCGATGGGCGCGGTGGGCAGCGACGGCGCCGACTACCTGCAGCGCTTCGACAAGCTGGGCATCAGCACCGAGTACGTGCTGCGCGTGGACGACACGTACACGGCGCAGGCGATGATCATGACCGACCGCGACAACAACCAGATCACTGCCTTCCACCCGGGCGCGATGATGCAGGCGCACCGCACGAAGGTGCAGGCGCGCGCGGACGTGAAGCTCGGGATCATCTCGCCCGACGGGCGCGATGCGATGCTGCAGCATGCCGAGCAGTTCAAGGCCGCCGGCATTCCCTTCGTCTTCGATCCGGGCCAGGGGCTGCCGATGTTCGACGGCAAGGAGCTCGCGCACTTCATCGAGCAGGCGACCTGGGTGACGGTGAACGACTACGAAGGCAAGATGCTCAGCGAGCGCACGGGCTGGAGCAGCGCCGAGATTTCGAAGCGCGTGCAGGGCCTGGTGGTCACGCTCGGCGGCGAAGGCTGCGAGGTGTGGGTCAACGGCGAGAAGACGCTGGTGCCGCCGCAGAAGGCGAGGGAAGTCGTCGATCCCACCGGTTGCGGCGATGCCTGGCGCGGCGCCCTGTTGTTCGGGCTGGAGCAGGGCTGGTCGCTCGCCAGGTGCGCCGAGCTGGGCAACAAGGTCGGCGCGATCAAGATCGCGAGCAAGGGTCCGCAGAACTACACGCTCGACGGCGTGAAGTAACCTGCGGTTCTCCCTCTCCCGCTAGCGGGAGAGGGAGAGGGAGAGGGAGAAGATTCATCTCACGATCCCCGCGCGATCGTTACCCCGCCGTCGACCACGATCGTCTCGCCCACCACATAGTCGCCAGCCCGCGACGCCAGGTAGATCGCCGCGCCCGCCATGTCCTCCAGGTCGCCCACGCGCCCGGCCGGCACGCGGTGGGCCACCGCGTCGCCATGGTCCCGCGCTTCCTTGTTCATGTCGGAGGGGAAGGGCCCCGGCGCGATGCCGTTGACGATGATGTTGTCCTTGGCCAGCCGCAGCGCCATGCGCTTGGTCAGGTGGATCAGCCCGGCCTTGCTGGCGGTGTACGAGTAGGTCTCCCACTGGTTGATCGAGATGCCGTCGATCGACGCGATGTTGATCACCTTCGCCGGCCTCCTGGCGGCGGCGCGCTTCAAGGCTTCGTGCAGCGCCTGCGTCAGGAAGAACGGCGCCTTCATGTTCAGGTCCACCACCTTGTCCCAGCCCGCTTCGGAAAAGCTGTCGAACTCCTCGCCCCAGGCGGCGCCCGCGTTGTTGACGAGGATGTCCACCGCGGGTTCGCGCTGCGTCAGTTCGGCGGCCAGCGTGCGCGCGCCCTCGACGGAGGACACGTCGATGGGCAGGGAGATGCATGGCCCGATCTTCGACAGCTCGGCCGCGGTCGCATCGCAGGCCGCCGCCTTGCGCGCGGTGATGTAGACCTTCGCGCCCTGGTGCAGCAGGCCGGTGGCGATCATGCGGCCGATGCCGCGCGAGCCGCCGGTGACCAGCGCCACGCGGCCATCTAGGGAAAACAGGTCCTTCAGCATGGGAACTCCTGGGTTGAAGGCGCAGCCTAACGTGGCGCGCGCGCCCTTCCAATCACCTGCATGACAAACCGACCGGCGTCGGCTGTAGCGCGCAACGCCGGCAAGGAGACGACGATGCTACGCCGTGCCTTCCTTCCGCTGGCCGCCGCCGCCCTGCTCGCGGCCTGCGCCACGCCACCCGATGCAACCACGGTGCTGTCCCAGGCCGACCGGGCCATGGGCGTGGGTTCGGTCAAGACCCTGCGCTACGTTGCCAGCGGCACCGGCGCTACCTTCGGCCAGGCCTACGTTCCGGGCGCACCCTGGCCCCGCATCAACCTCGCCAACTTCACGCGCGTGATCGACTACGAGAACGGAGCCATGCGCGAGGATTCGGTGCGTACGCGCGCCGAACCCAACGGCGGCGGCGCCATTCCGCTGATGGGCACGGGCGAGCAGCGCGTCTCCGCCTTCGTGCGCGGCGACCGCGCCTGGAACATGGTGGGCCCGGCACCGCAGCCGCAGCCGGTCGCCTGGGAAACGCGGGTGCACGACCTGTGGACCACGCCGCACGGCGTCATCCGCGCCGCGATGCGCAACAACGCGACCGTGCGCGGCGAGGGCGGCAACACGGTGGTGAGCTTCACCCAGCCGGGCATGTACCGCGCGACCGCGTGGATCGGCAGCGACGGCATGGTGCAGCGGGTCGACTCGGTGATGCCGCACCCGGTGGCCGGCGACACGCAGGTGAGCACCGTCTACAGCGGCTGGCGCGACTGGGGCGGCGTCAAGTTCCCCAGCCGCATCGTGCAGACGGCCGGGGGCTCGACCGTGCTCGATCTCAACGTCACCGAGGTGCAGGCCAACGCACCGGCCGGCATCGAAGTGCCGGCGCTGGTGGCGTCGTTCGCCGAGCGCGTGGAGTCGCAGCAGGTCGCCCCGGGCGTCTGGTACCTCGCCGGCGGCTCGCACAACAGCGTGCTGGTCGAATTCGCCGACCACCTGATGCTGATCGAAAGTCCGCTGTACGACGGCCGCGCGAATGCGGTGATCGCCGAGGCGCGGCGGCTGGTGCCCGGGAAGCCGCTGCGCTACGTGCTCAACTCGCACCACCACTTCGACCACGCCGGCGGCTTGCGCGCCGCCGCGGCCACCGGTGCGACGCTGGTCGTGAGCGAGCCGGCGCGGCCCTTCTTCGAGCGGACCTTCGCCAACGCGAATGCCCTGCGTCCCGACGCCTTGCAGCAGTCCGGCCGCCGCGCCCAGTTGATGGGCGTGAGTGGCTCGCGCACCTTCAGCGATGCCACGCGGACCGTGCAGGTCCACTTCATCGAAGGCAGCCCGCATGCGCAGGGCTTCATGATGGCGTGGCTGCCGCGCGAGCGCCTGCTGGTCGAAGCGGACGCGTACACCCCCGCGGCGCCGAACACGCCGCCGCCGGCACAGCCGAATGCGCTGCACGTGAATTTGGTGCAGAACATTCAGCGGCTCGGGTTCGATGTCGACCGGATCCTGCCGCTGCATGGGCGGGTGGTGCCGTACAGCGAACTGCGGACGGCGGCGCGAATGTGAGTGGAGGTTGGTTGTCGAAGAGGTGAACGCAGAGGGCGCAGAGGTTACGCAGAGGACGCAGAGGAAAACCTATTTGGCTTCCTTCTGCGTCCTCGGCGTACTTTTGCGTCCTCTGCGTTCCTACTCGAGGCGTGAGATCACCCCGAGGAAGTGCCGGGCGCAGTGGACCCTCAGGCCGCCCGCGCCTTGCGCCGATCCCTATACGCCAGGATCTCGCCCACGATCCCCTTGCGGAACGCGAGCACGCAGACCACGAAGATCGCGCCGATGATCACCGTCACCCACTCGCCGACCTTGTCGGCCAGGATGTTCTGGAGCGCGATCACCACGCCGGCGCCGAGCACCGGGCCGAAGAAGGTGCCGACGCCGCCGAGCAGGCTCATCAGGATCACTTCGCCCGACATCGACCAGTGCACGTCCGTGAGCGAGGCGAATCCCATCACCACCGTCTTCATCGCACCGGCCAGCCCGGACAGCGCGGCCGACAGCACGAAGGCCATCAGCTTGTAGCGGTCGACCTCGTAGCCCAGGGAAATGGCGCGCGGCTCGTTCTCGCGGATCATCTTGAGGACCTGCCCGAACGGGGAGGTGACGACCCGCAGGATGAACAGGAAGCAGGCGACGAAGATCGCCAGCACCACGTAGTACAGCGTGAGGTCCGAGGTGAGCGGCAGCACGCCGAACAATTTGCCGCGCGGCACGCCCTGCAGGCCGTCTTCGCCACCCGTGAAGGGCGCCTGCAGGCAGACGAAGAAGATCATCTGCGAGAGGGCCAGGGTGATCATCGCGAAGTAGATGCCTTGCCGCCGGATCGCGATGGCGCCGAACACCAGCCCCAGGAAAGCGCCGGTCAGCGTGCCGGCCAGGATGCCGAGTTCCGGCGTCCAGCCCTGCGCCTTCACCAGCCAGCCGGCGACATACGCGGCGAAGCCGAAGAACGCGGCATGGCCGAAGGACAGCAGGCCGGTGAACCCGAGCAGCAGGTTGAAGGCGCAGGCGAACAGCGCGAAGCAGAGCAGCTTCATGCCGAACACCGGGTACAGGCCCAGCACCGGCGCGGCGATGGCCAGCGCCAGCAGCACCAGGTAGACCAGCCGGGTGCCCTTGTTGGCGGCCGGCGTGTGGACCGTGGCCGGCACCTGCGGCGACTGCGTGGCCTGGTCGGCGGGCAGCGAGGTGGTGGCGGAGCTGTTCATTTCAGGCTTCCTTGCCGAACAGGCCGGCGGGGCGGAACATCAGCACGATCGCCATGATCACGAACACGACCACGTTGGAGGCCTCGGGGTAGAAGACCCGGGTCAGGCCTTCGATGACGCCGAGGGCCAGGCCGGTGACCACAGACCCAAGGATGGAGCCCATGCCGCCGATCACCACGACCGCGAACACCACGATGATCAGGTTCGACCCCATCAGCGGCGTCACCTGGATCACCGGCGCGGCCAGCACGCCGGCCAGCGCCGCGAGCGCAGCACCGGCGCCGTACGTGAGCATCACCATCAGCGGCACGTTGACGCCGAAGGCCTGCACCAGCTTGGCATTCTCGGTGCCGGCGCGCAGGTAGGCGCCCAGGCGCGTGCGTTCGATCAGGTACCAGGTGCCCAGGCAGACGGTGATGGAGGCCAGCACCACCCACGCGCGGTAATTCGGCAGGACCATGAAGCCCAGGTTGGTGGCGCCGGAGAGCGCATCGGGCACCGGGTACGACTGCCCGGAGACGCCGAAGTAATAGCGGAACGCGCCTTCGAGGATCAGCGCGAGTCCAAAAGTGAGCAACAGGCCGTACAGCGGGTCGAGCCCGTACAGCCGCTTGAGAAGCAGGCGTTCGATCACGACGCCGAGGGCGCCGACCACGAGCGGGGCGATGATCAGGGCGAACCAGTAGTTGATGCCCCACTTGTCCAGCATGATGTAGGCGGCGAAGGCCCCCACCATGTACAGCGCGCCGTGGGCGAAGTTCACGATGTCCAGCAGGCCGAAGATCACCGCCAGGCCGAGCGAGAGCATGGCGTAGAACGCGCCGTTCACCAGGCCCAGCATCAGCTGGCCGGCGAAGGCCTGGATCGGAATGCCAAAGATTTCGGTCATAGGAAAAGGAAAAGCCGGCCCCGCGCGGGGCCGGCGATGCGGGTCAGGTTACTTCCAGAGCGGGCACTTGGACTCGGCCTTGGTGGTCCAGGCCTCTTCGCCCTTGAACACCTGCACGACCTTGTAGTAGTCCCAGGGTTCCTTGGACTCTTCCGGCTTCTTCACCTGCATCAGGTACATGTCGTGGATCACGCGGCCGTCCGGGCGCACGTAGCCGCCCTTCATGAAGATGTCGTTGAACTTGGCCTTCTTCATGTGCGCGAGCACCTTCTCCGGGTCGTCGCTGTTCACCGCCTTCACCGCGGCCAGGTACTGCAGCGTGGCCGAATAGTCGGCCGCCTGGATGGACGAGGGCATGCGCTTGAACTTGTCGAAGAAGCGGCGCGACCAGGCACGCGTCTCGGCGTTCTGGTTCCAGTACCAGCTGTCCGTGAGGTACATGTCCTGCGTGGTCTTCAGGCCCAGCGAGTGGATGTCGTTGATGAACACCAGCAGGCCCGCCAGCTTCATCGTCTTGGTGATGCCGAACTCGTTGGCGGCCTTGATCGAGTTGATCGTGTCGCCGCCGGCGTTGGCCAGGCCCAGGATCTGGGCCTTGCTGCCCTGCGCCTGCAGCAGGAAGGACGAGAAGTCGCTCGCGTTCAGCGGCGCGCGCACGGAACCGGCGACCTTGCCGCCGTTGGCTTCCACCACCTTGGTGGTGTCGGCCTGCAGCTGGTGGCCGAAGGCGTAGTCGGCGGTCAGGAAGTACCAGGACTTGCCGCCCTGCTTGACCACCGCGGCGCCCGTGCCCTTGGCCAGGGCCGTGGTGTCGTAGGCCCAGTGCAGCGTGTACGGCGTGCACTGGTCGTTGGTCAGCGCGGAGGTCGCGGCGCCGATGGAGATGAAGGGCTTCTTCTTCTCGGCGGCCACCTTGGCCATGGCCAGGTTGGTGCCGGAGCTGGTGCCGCCGATCAGCATGTCCAGGCCCTGGGTGTCGAACCACTCGCGCGCCTTGGTGGCGGCGACGTCGGGCTTGTTCTGGTGGTCCGCGGAGAGCAGTTCGATCTTCTTGCCCGCGATGGCGCCGCCGGAGTCGGCGATGGCCATGCGGATCGCTTCCACGCCGGCCGGGCCGTCGATGTCGGCGTACAGGCTGGCCATGTCCGTGATGATGCCGATGCGGATCACGTCGCCGGAAAACTGCGCGTGTGCCGGCGCGCTGGCGCCGAACAGGGCCGCGGCGCCCAGGGCGGTCGCGGCAAATACTTTCTTCATCTTCATGGGGTCTCCTTCGTTGACGTCAAACATACGGGGCTCAGACGCCCAGGTACTCTTTCAGCATCTCGGTGTTCGCCTGCAGTTCCGACTGGGCGAATTCCTTGACGATCTTGCCGTGCTCCATCACGTAGAACCGGTCGGCCAGCGGTGCGGCGAAGCGGAAGTTCTGCTCCACCAGCAGGATGGTGTAGCCCTTGGCCTTGAGCGTGCGGATGGTCTCGGCGAGCTTCTGCACGATCACCGGAGCGAGCCCTTCGGAGATCTCGTCCAGCAGCAGCAGGCGAGCGCCGGTGCGCAGGATGCGGGCCACCGCCAGCATCTGCTGTTCACCGCCGGACAGGCGCGTGCCGGGGCTGCTGGCGCGCTCCTTCAGGTTCGGGAACATGTCGTAGATCTCGGCCACGCTCATGCCGCCTTCGGCGATGGCGGGCGGCAGCATCAGGTTCTCTTCGGCCGACAGGCTGGCGAAGATGCCGCGCTCTTCGGGGCAGTAACCCACCCCCAGCCGCGCGATGCGGTGCGGCGCCATCTTCACGGCTTCCTGGCCGCGGATGCGGATGGATCCTTCACGCCGGCCTACCAGGCCGACCAGCGCCCGCATGGTGGTGGTGCGGCCCGCGCCGTTGCGACCGAGCAGCGCCACGACCTCGCCCTCGTTCACGCGCAGGTTCACGCCGTGCAGCACGTGCGACTCGCCGTACCACGCGTGCAGGTCCTCGATGCGGATGCTTTCCTGGGCGGCCATCAGTGCGCCCCCTGCAGTTCGGTATCGGCGCTGCCCATGTAGGCCTCGATCACCTGCGGGTTGCGGGACACTTCCGAATACGGGCCGTCGGCGATGACGGCGCCGCGCTGCAGCACCGTGATGCGGTCGGCGATGGAGGAGACGACGTTCATGTTGTGTTCCACCATCAGGATGGTGCGGCCCTGCGACACCTTCTTGATCAACTGGGTCACGCGCGACACGTCCTCGTGGCCCATGCCCTGCGTGGGCTCGTCGAGCAGCATCAGTTCGGGCTCGAGCGCCATGGTGGTGGCGAGTTCCAGCGCGCGCTTGCGGCCGTAGGGCATGTTCACGGTGAGCTCTTCGGCGAAGTCCTGCAGGTCGACCTGGTGCAGCAGCTCCAGCGCGCGGTCGTGCAGGTGGTAGAGCGACTTCTCGGATTTCCAGAAGTGGAAGGACGTGCCCAGGTTGCGCTGCAGGGCCGCGCGCACGTTCTCCAGCGCCGTCAGGTGCGGGAACACGGCGGAAATCTGGAACGACCGCACGATGCCGCGCCGCGCCGTCTGCGCCGGCCGCTCGCTGGTGATGTCCGTGCCCTGGTACGTGATGGTCCCGCGCGTGGGGGGCAGGAACTTCGTCAGCAGGTTGAAGAAGGTCGTCTTGCCCGCGCCGTTGGGGCCGATGAGCGCATGGATGTCCCCGCGGCGGACCTTCAGGTCCACGTTGTTCACGGCGACGAAGCCCTTGAACTCCTTCGTGAGTCCCCGGGTCTCCAGGATGGTCTCAGCGGACAAGTCTTCCCTCCGACTTTGGCATGGCAGCACGCGGGGCGACGAGGCCCCGTCAAAGGCGCCAATGGTGCTTGCCGTGCTGCAGCGCAGAAAGAGGGTCGAACCCTAGGTAGTTCTACGAAAAGCCGGGCTACGGGGGAGAGGCGGGCCTGCAAGCTTGCAGCACGCTGACCTCGCGCAGAATCTGCGCACCAGATGGAGGCCGGTCATGGACGAACAGAGGGTGCGGGTGGACGTGGATGCGAACGGCGTCGCCGAGGTCGCGATGGTGCGCGCGGACAAGATGAATGCGCTGGACCGCGGCATGTTCGAGGCGCTGATCGCGGCCGTCGCGCAACTGCGCGGCGACGCGCGCGTGCGTGCGGTCGTGCTGCACGGCGAGGGTCGGGCTTTCTGCGCGGGGCTGGACAAGTCCAGCCTGCAGGGGATCGCGGACGGGGGTGCCGGCATCGGCGACCTGGTGCCGCGCACGCACGGCCTGGCCAACTTCTGGCAGCAGGTGGCCTGGGGCTGGCGCGACCTGCCGGTGCCGGTGATCGCGGCGGTGCACGGCGTCGCCTATGGCGGCGGGCTGCAGATCGCGCTGGGCGCGGATGTGCGGCTGGTGCACCCCGAGGCCAGGCTGTCCGTGATGGAGATCAAATGGGGGCTGGTGCCGGACATGGCCGGCTGCGTGCTCTTGACGGAGCTGACGCGCGCCGACGTGGCGCGGGAGCTGACCTTCACCGGCCGGGTCGTGGCGGGAACCGAAGCGGTCGCGCTGGGGCTGGCGACGCGGGTGAGTGCCGACCCACTTGCCGATGCGCGGGCCATGGCGCGGCAGGTGGCGTCCAGCAATCCCGATGCGATCCGGGCGGCGAAGCGATTGTTCAACACGGCGACGCCGGTGGATGCTGCGCGGGTGCTGGTGGCGGAGGCTTTCGAGCAGCAGCGGCTGATCGGCAGCGCGAACCAGAAGGAGGCCGTGCTGGCGGCGGTGGAGGGCCGCACGCCGGTGTTTCGTTGATGAAAAGGTAGGTTGGGTTGCGCGCCAGCGCACCCCAACACTCCTGTAGGTCGGGGTGAGCGCGCGCAGCGCCGAACCCCGACACCGCGATCAGCGAATCGTGAGCCTCTTCGCGCCTGCCTTCGTCGCCTCCCCGATCACCGCCGCCTGCCCGAACCCATGCTGGCGGAAGATCTCCACGACCTGGCCCGCCGACTCCGGCGTGCACGACACCAGCAGCCCGCCGCTGGTCTGCGGATCGGTCAGCAGCGCCTGCTCCGCGTCGTCGAAGCCGGCCGGCACGGCAACATCCTCACCGTAGCCGACCCAGTTGCGGCCCGACGCGCCGGTCACGAAACCCGCCCGCGCCATCTCCCGCACGCCTTCCAGCACCGGCACGCTCTTCCAGTCGATCGTGATCGACAGGCCGGCGCCGCGCGCCAGTTCCAGCGCATGGCCGGCGAGGCCGAAGCCCGTGACGTCGGTGAGCGCATGCACACCTTCCAGCGCGGCCAGCTCGGGGCCGGGCGTGTTCAGGCGCGTGGTGGTCGCGATCATGCGTTCGTAGCCGGCCGCATCCAGCTGCTCCTTCTTGAGCGCGGCTGACAGGATGCCCACGCCCAGCGGCTTGCCCAGCACCAGCACGTCGCCGGCACGCGCGTCCGCATTGCGCTTCACGCGCTTCGGATGCACCAGCCCCAGCGCGACCAGGCCGTAGATCGGCTCGACCGAGTCGATCGTGTGGCCGCCGGCGATGGGGATGCCCGCGGCCTTGCAGACCGCCTGGCCGCCTTCGAGGATGCGGCCGATGGTCTTCGTCGACAGCACGCTGATCGGCATGCCCACCAGGGCCAGCGCCATGATCGGCTTGCCGCCCATGGCGTACACGTCGGAGATGGCGTTGGTGGCGGCGATGCGGCCGAACTCGTACGGATCGTCGACGATCGGCATGAAGAAGTCGGTCGTGGCGATGAGCGCCTGCTCGTCGTTGAGCTTGTAGACCGCCGCGTCGTCGGCGGTCTCGATGCCCACCAGCAGTTCCGGCGGGACCGGCAGGCCGCCGGTGGTCTTGAGGATTTCCGAAAGCACGCCGGGCGCGATCTTGCAGCCGCAGCCGCCGCCGTGCGACAGCGAGGACAGGCGGGGTTCGGTGGTCGGCAGGGGTGCGTTCATCGGGCGGCTTCCAGTTCTTGCAGGAGGGACAGCAGCGCAGCCCGTTCGGCAGCAGGGTCGAACAGCGGCGCGCGCAGGGCGCATTGTGCGGCGAGGCGTCCCAGCCATGCTGCCGCGGGGTCTTGCCGCTGCTGGGCCAGCCGCGCGCGCACCAGCAGGTCCGCGAGCGCCTGCGCATCGCCATGCGGGAAGTAGCCCTCGTAGTCGCTCCCGAGCATGCCGACGTTGCCCGGCACCCGGCTCGCGAGCACCGGCGTGCCGCAGCGCACGGCCTCCAGGATCACGTGGGCGCCTCCTTCCATGGCGCTCGTGTGCACCAGCAGGTGGGCACGGCGGATGTGGTCCAGCGCGTCGGGGTGTGGCAGGGCGCCGACCCAGCGGTAAGCGGGTGCACCGTGCATCGTGGCCCGCGCGTCGTCCGCGAGCTCGGGGGCGCCCTCGCCTTCGCCGATGTGCGTGATGCGGATGTCGGCCCGATCGCGCAGCAGCCGCGCCGCAGCGAAGAGCGTCCGCGGGGACTTCACTTCGCGCAGGTGGCCCACCATCACCACGTGCAGCGCATCGTCCGGCTTGGCCAGCGGCGGCAGGGCCGCAGCCGACTGGTAGATCACGCGCGTCTTCGTGCGCTGCGCTTGGGAAAGCTCGTCGGGCCCACGCTCCTGCAGCACGACGAGTCGCTGCGCGAGGTCGAGCGAGCGCTGCGCGTCGGCATCGCGGCGGATGTCCTGGTAGAGGTCCGTCCCGGTGAGCACCACGGCCAGCCCGCGTCCGGGATGCTGCCGCGCCCAGGCCTGCACCTGCGCGGCGGAGCGGCGGGCGTGCAGCGCCAGCATCAAGTGGTCCTGCGCAGCTTGCGCATCCGGCCACTCCCTGGCGATGCGAACGGCATGCCGGTCCTGCAGCAGTTGCTGCCACCGCCGGGCGGTGCGCCAGTTGCCGTTGTTGGCGTCGGCGAGGGCGGGGCTTACGATCACGACCGATGGGGACACCAGAGGGTTATAGCGCGCCGGCGCCGGCCGAGGCGCGCGCGTTGCGCGAAGGACCGCCGCAGGCGGTGCGCGCAGCCCTGCTCGCCGCCCGCGCGCGCACCCTGCGCCTGGCCGAGGACTTCCGCAGTGCGCTGGGGCCGCAGCCGCACGTTCCCTACGCCGCCGAACTGAATCCGCCCTTGTGGGAGCTGGGGCACGTCGGCTGGTTCCAGGAATGGTGGCTGCCGCGCAACCCGCAGCGCGCGCTTGGCATCGCCGCGTCAGCATCGACTGCCCGCGCGCCGTCGCTGCTGTCCCAGGCGGACGCCTGGTACGACTCCAGCCGGGTCGCGCATCGCTCCCGCTGGGGGCTGGCGCTGCCGGACGAAGCGCAGACGCGCGCCTACCTCGCGCAAGTGCTGCAGGCCACGATCGACCTGCTCGATGCTCTGCCTGCCCACCCCGGCGACGATGCGCTCTACTTCTTCCGGCTGGTCGTGCTGCACGAGGAGATGCATGCCGAAGCGGCGGTGCACATGGCGCAGGGCCTGGGCATCGCACTGCGCGAAAGCCGCGACCCCCCGCATGCCGCCGTCGACACGGAGCTGTCGCTGGAAGCGCAGAACTTCCGCCTGGGAACGCACGGCCGCGGGTTCGCCTTCGACAACGAACTGGGCGGCCATCCCGTGGCGCTGGAGCCCTTCGCGATCGACGCCGAACCGGTCACCTGGGGCCGCTTCCTGCCCTTCCTGGAGGCCGGCGGCTACGAGGACTTCCGCTGGTGGACGCCCGAAGGCTGCGCCTGGCTGGCCTCGCTGCGGCAGCGCCGGCCCGCCAACCTGCGCCGCACCGAAGCCGGCTGGGAGCAGATCCGGGGCGGCCAGTGGCATGCGCTCGCGCCGCAACAGGTGGCCGTGCACCTGAACGCGCACGAAGCCGAAGCCTGGTGCCGCTGGGCCGGCCGGCGCCTGCCGACCGAAGCCGAGTGGGAGTGCGCCGCCTTCACCCGCCCCGACTTCCGCTGGGGCCACGCCTGGGAGTGGACGGCCGATCGCTTCCAGCCTTATCCCGGGTTCCAGCCCCATCCGTACCAGGATTATTCGCAGCCCTGGTTCGGCACCCGGCGCGTGCTGCGGGGCGCTTCGCCCGCCACGGCGCGGGTGCTGGCGCACGCGCGCTACCGCAACTTCTACGAGCCGCACCGGCGCGACATCCAGGCCGGTTTCCGCAGTGTCCGCACGGACCACGGGTCCAAGCGAGATGCGGTGTAATCCGCGCTTCGCCAAACGGGACCCCCAATGAACAACAAGCTGCTTTCCCGGTTTCTCGCCCCCTTGCTGCTGCTGTGCGCGCTGCTTCCGGCACAGGCTCAGCAGGTCCTGCGGATCACGGCCATCCCCGACGAGTCGCCGACCGAACTGGCGCGCAAGGCGTTGCCGCTGGCCAAGTACCTGGAAAAGCGGCTGGGCACCAAGGTCGAATTCACGCCGGTGACCGATTACGCGGCGGCGGTGGAAGCGCTGGTGAACAAGCAGGTGGACCTGGCCTGGTTCGGCGGCTTCACCTTCGTGCAGGCGAGCCACCGCTCGGGCGGCAAGGTGCTGCCGCTGGTGCAGCGGGAAGAGGACGAGAAGTTCCGCTCGGTGTTCGTCACCAGCGAACCCGGCATCAAGTCGCTGGCGGACCTGAACGGCCGCACCTTCAGCTTCGGTTCGCAGTCCAGCACGTCGGGCCACCTGATGCCCCGCCACTTCCTGCTGGCCGCGGGCGTGGATCCCGACAAGGCCTTCAAGCGCGTGGCCTATTCCGGCGCGCACGATGCGACCGTCGCCGCCGTCGCATCCGGCAAGGTCGATGCCGGCGTGCTGAACATCTCCGTGTGGGACAAGCTCGTCGCCGACAAGAAGGTCGATGCGACCAAGGTCCGCGTGTTCCACACCACGCCCACCTACTACGACTACAACTGGAGCGTGCACGCGGACATGCCCGCGGCGCGGCGCGACGCGCTGGTGCGTGCCTTCACCGAGCTGAACGCCGCCACGCCCGAAGGCAAGGAAATCCTGGACCTGCAGCGCGCCACGCGCTTCCTGCCCACCCGGCCGGACAACTACAAGGGCATCGAGGCGGCCGCGCGCAACGCGGGGCTGCTGAAATAAGCCGATGAAGCTGTCGCTGCAGGCCGTCTCCGGCCGCCATCCGGCGGCCGCCGCGAAGTCCGCGTCCGCGCTGCAGCGCGTGACGCTCGACATCGCGGCGGGCGAGCAGGTGGCGGTGATCGGGCCTTCGGGCGCCGGCAAGACGACGCTGCTGCACCTGCTGGCCTGCGCGCTGCGGCCTTCCGAGGGCACCCTGCTGGTGGACGGCAGCAACCCGTGGCAGCAGCGTGCACGCGACCTGCAGCGCCTGCGACGCGAGCTGTTCCTCGCGCCGCAGGTGCCGCCGCTGCCGCCGCGCCAGCGCGTGGTGACCGCCGTGCTGGCCGGCCGGCTGCCGCACCAGGGCCTGTGGCAAAGCCTGCGCAGCCTGGTGTATCCGACCGGCATCGCGCAGGCGGATGCGGCGCTGGCCCGTTTCGACCTTTCCGACAAGCTCTTCGCCCGCGTGGACCGCCTCTCCGGCGGCGAACGCCAGCGCGTCGGCCTCGCCCGCGCCTTGTTGTCGCAGGCGCGCCTGTTGCTGGTCGACGAGCCGCTGTCGGCGCTGGATCCGGCGCGCTCCGGGCAGGCGGTGGCGACGCTCGTGCAGGCCGCACGCGAAAGCGGCGCCACGCTTGTCGCCACGCTGCACGACGTGCCGGTGGCATTGCAACACTTCCCCCGCATCGTGGCGTTGCGCGGCGGCGAGCTGGCCTTCGACCTGCCGGCCGCGCAGGTCACGCCCGCGATGCTGCACGACCTGTACGGCGGCGAGCTCCCCACTTCGCCCGCGCTCGCGCTGGAGGAAGTGCCAGCGCAGCCGCGCACGGTGGCGATCCACTGCCGCTGAAGGCGATGGCAGCCGTCCTGCGCCCCGAGCCGCAGCGACGTGACCCCGCCTGGGTCGCGCGCGTGTCCTGGATCGTCGTGGCACTGGTGCTGGCCTGGCCGCTGCTCGCCTGGACCGAGTTCCAGCCGTGGCAGCTGTTCTCGCCGGACAGCCTGAAACCCACGCTCGCTTTCCTGGCGGGCTTCTTCCCGCCACGCGTCGACGCCGAGTTCCTGGGCCTGGTGGCGCGGGAGACCTGGCGCACGGTTGCCATCGCCACCGCCGGACTCGCGCTCGCCCTGCTGATCGCGCTGCCGCTGACGCTGCTGTCCGTGCGTGCGCTGTCGGTGTCCGGCTTGACCGGGCGGATGGCGGCGCTGCCGTCCCTGCTGCGGTTTTCGTTGCGCGCCGTCATGGTGGTGCTGCGCAGCGTGCCCGAATTGATCTGGGCGCTGGTGTTCGTGCGGGTGGTGGGCCTCGGCCCCACCGCGGGCGTGCTGGCCATCGCGCTGACTTATGGCGGGATGCTGGGCAAGGTGTACGCCGAGATCCTGGAAAGCGGCGATGCGCATGCCACCACCTCGCTGCTGCGCAACGGCGCCGGCCGCATCCAGGCCTTCTTCTATGGCCTGCTGCCGGAGAACGCCGGCGAGCTCACCAGCTACACGGTGTACCGCTGGGAGTGCGCGATCCGCTCCTCGGCCGTGCTCGGCTTCGTCGGTGCCGGCGGCCTGGGCCAGCAGATGGACGCGTCGATGAAGATGTTAAACGGCAGCGAGGTCAGCACGATGCTGGTCGTGTTCGTGCTGCTGGTGGTGGGCACCGACAAGCTGAGTGCCTGGCTGCGCCGGGTGCTGGCGTGAGGCCATGACGATGGATCGCATGCAGCCCCAGCCCGCCGCGAACGAGGTGTACCGCCTGCCGCCGCCGCTGTTCGACGCGCGCTGCCGCGCCTGTTGGTTCGTGGCCGCCGCGCTGGCGCTGATCGCCGCGAGCTTCTGGACGCTGGACCTGCAGTGGGTGCGCTTCGTCTCGATGGATGCGCTGCGGCGCATGGGGCGCTTCGCGCTGGAGCTGCTGTCGCCGAACCTCGAGCCCGCGTTCCTGCGCAAGTTGCTGCCGGCGGCCCTGGAGACGCTGGCGATGTCGATCGTCGGCACCGCGCTGGCGGTGCTGGGCGGCCTGTTGCTGGCGCTGCCCGCGAGCAAGCTGCATGCGGAGGACACGGCGCGCTGGCGCGGCGTGGCGCGCCTGGTGCTGAACGTGCTGCGCAGCGTGCCCGAACTGATGTGGGCGGCGTTGTTGCTGATTGCCGCGGGACTGGGTCCGTTTGCCGGGACGCTGGCGCTGGCGCTGCACACGACCGGCGTGCTCGGTCGCCTGTTCGCCGAGGCGATCGAGAACGCCGCGCCGGGCCCGGCCTTCGCGCTGCGCGTGCGCGGCGTGCCGGAAGGGCGCGTGCTGCTGTATGCCACGTTGCCGCAGGTGCTGCCGCAGCTGGTGAGCTACACCCTGTACCGGTGGGAGAACAACATCCGCGCCGCGGCGATCCTGGGGGTCGTGGGGGCGGGCGGGTTGGGACAGATGCTCGCCTTCCACCTGGGCCTGTTCCAGATGGCGGAGACCGGGTCGGTGCTGGCGGCGATGATCGTGCTGGTCGCCGTGGTGGATATGGGGAGTTATGTGGTGCGCAGGGGGATGACGCGGTAGCGAGATAGCGTCGGAGTTCGGCGCTGCGCGCGCTCACCCCGACCTACCGGAGCCCCGTAGGTCGGGGTGAGCCCGCAGGCGAACCCCGACACCGGCATCAACGGCGTCCAGCCTCCTCCAGCAGCGCCCTCGCCAGCGCCGCCTTGGGCCCCTCGCTCCACACCAGCCCCATGCGCCGCACCGGCACCGGCGGCGGCAAGGCGATGCGCACCACCTGCAGGCCTTCGGGCCAGGGCGGCGTCCAGTCCGGCACCAGCGCCACGCCCAGCCCCTGGTGCACGAACACCGCGATCGCATTGAGCGCGTCGATCTCGATGCGCTCCTGCGGCTGGATGTGGTGCTCGCGCAGCCACGCGTCGGCCATGCGGCCGCCCCACATGCTGCGGTCGTAGCGGATGAAGGGCTCGCTCGCGAGCAGGTCCAGCGGATCGCGCCCGGCCATGGCCGCCGGCGCGAGCACGCACAGCGGCTCTTCCGCCAGCACCTGCCAGCCGCAGGATTTAGGCAGCGTGAACTGCGGCTCGACGATGATGGCGGCGTCCAGGATGCCGGCGGTGACGCGCTGGTACAGCGTCGCGGAGTTGCCCGGTTCCATGTAGACCGCCAGGCGCGGATGTTTCCCGTACAGCCCACGCAGCAGCGGCGGGACGACCCCGGTGAGCGACGAGGACGAAACCCCGAGCCGCCATTCGCCCAGCGGCGCGTCGTCGGTGGCCAGCGCCTGCAGGTTGCGCACGTCGCGCAGCACGCCGCGGGCATGGTTCAGGATGCGCAGCCCGGCCTCGGTGGCTTTCACCGTGCGGCCGGCGCGGCGCACCAGCGGCGCCCCCATGGCTTCCTCCAGCGACTTCACGCGGGCGGCCACGGCGGCAGGGGTGAGGTCCAGGCGGCGCGCAGCCTCGGCCATGGAACCGCACTCGACCACCATCACGAAGCTTTGCAGGAACTGGGTGTCCATGCGGGGGAAGAAAACTTCATTATCTTTTGAATGCGCGACCGGGCCCTTGGCGACGCGCGCGCGGGCGCGGATGATCCGGCCATGATCGACATGTCCGAAAAGAAGGTCGCCGGCCCCATCATCCGGCTGCACCCGAACGACAACGTGGTGGTGGCGCGGGTGGACGTGGGCATCGGCACGGCCATTCCCAGCGAGGGCTGCACCAGCCGCGGCCAGGTGCCGGCCGGCCACAAGATCGCCACGCGCCTGATCAAGGCGGGCGAAGCGATCCTGAAATACAACGTGTGCATCGGCTTTGCCGCGGTCGACATCGTTCCCGGCACCTACGTGCACTCGCACAACGTGAGCTTCCGCGAATTCAGCCGCGACTATGCGTACGGGCAGGAGTACCAGCCGACGCCGGTGCTGCCGCAAGCCGAGCAGGCCACATTCATGGGCTATGTGCGCCCGGACGGCCAGGTGGGCACGCGCAACTACATCGGCATCCTCTCCACCGTCAACTGCTCGGCGACCGTCGTGCACAAGGTGGCGGAGTGGTTCACCGAGGAACGGCTCGCGCAATTCAGGAACATCGACGGCGTGGTCGGCCTGTCGCACGGCCTCGGCTGCGGCATGGAGATGAGCGGCGAGCCGATGGACCTGCTGCGGCGCACGACCGCCGGCTATGCGCGCAACCCGAACTTCGCGGCCGTGCTGATCATCGGCCTGGGCTGCGAGCGCAACCAGCTCTCCGGCCTGATGGCGGACCAGAAGCTCGAAGCCGGCGCGCGGCTGCAGACCTTCGTGATGCAGGACACCGGCGGCACGCGCAAGACGATCGAGGCCGCGGTGGAAGCGGTGCAGAAGATGCTGCCGCGCGCCAACGACGTGGTGCGCGTGCCGGTGTCGGCGAAGCACCTGAAGGTGGGCCTGCAGTGCGGCGGCTCGGACGGTTTCTCGTCGATCACGGCCAACCCGGCACTCGGCGCGGCGATGGACATCCTGGTGCGCCATGGCGGCACGGCCATCCTGTCGGAGACGCCGGAGATCTACGGTGTCGAACACACGCTGACCCGCCGCGCGGTCAGCCGTGAAGTCGGCGAGAAGCTGATCGAGCGCATCCGCTGGTGGAAGGAGGAGTACTCCCCCGGCCGCGACGTGCAGATCAACGGCGCGGTCAGCCCCGGCAACAACATGGGCGGCCTCGCGAACATCTTCGAGAAGTCGCTGGGCTCCTCGATGAAGGGCGGCACCACCGGGCTGATGGAGGTGTATCGCTATGCCGAGCCGGTCACGCAACACGGCTTCGTCTTCATGGACACGCCCGGTTTCGATCCGTGTTCCGCCACCGGCCAGATCGCCGGCGGCGCCAACATGATCCTGTTCACCACGGGTCGCGGTTCGATGTTCGGTGCCAAGCCGGTGCCCTCGATCAAGCTGGCGACCAACACGCCCATGTACAGCCGCCTCGCCGAAGACATGGACTACAACTGCGGCGAGATCCTCGACGGCACCAAGACCATGCCCGAGACGGCGCAGGAGATCTTCGAGCTGACGCTTCGCATCGCTTCAGGGGAGCGCAGCAAGAGCGAACTGCTGGGGCTTGGGGACCATGAGTTCGTGCCGTGGAATATTGGTGTGGTGAGCTGAAGGCCTTGTCGTCCCCGCCTCCGCGGGAATGACGAGTGATCAGATCGGTGCGTCCCGCAGCAGGCGCATCGCCTGCCGGTGCAGCCGGTCCGCTGCCAGCCGCTGCTGCAACAGCACGTCCACGGGCGGGCCGTCCGCCATGCAATGGCCCTCCATCGCATCGGCGGCGGCGCTCGCGAGCCGCCATCGCTCGTGCAATCGTTCGAACTCCAGCAGCGTGGCGCGCTGCTGCGGTGGGATCTGCAGGGACATCGAAGTCATGGCACGCAGTAGACCGCCCCGCCCGTCCCGGGCCCTTGACGCAAGTCATGGCTGCAGGCGTGCAAAGGGCGGCCGAAGCCGCCCCTTGAT
Source organism: Ramlibacter sp. (assembly GCA_036263715.1). GTDB lineage: Bacteria > Pseudomonadota > Gammaproteobacteria > Burkholderiales > Burkholderiaceae_C > Ramlibacter. Next base: position 15,020 of record DATAGN010000209.1, on the reverse strand, counting down.
GCATCGCAAATGCGCGGATTCAGGCCAGCGCGCCGGCATTCGGCATCGTGAAGCCCACCTTGTCCAGCGCCGCCTGCAGCGTCTGCTGCTGTTCGGCGGTGAGGTCCACCAGCGGCGGGCGCACGTGCACCCAGTCCTTGCGGCCCGTCTTCCAGGCGATCGCCGCCTTCATCGCGGGGATCAGCGGGAACTGCGCGAAGGCGGCGCGCGTGGCGTCCAGGTCCTTCTGCTGCTGGTCGGCGTCCGCCTGCTTCCAGGTGTTGTACAGCTTCATGATGGCCGTCGGGTTCACGTTGGCCGTGGCCGTGATGCAGCCCGGGCCGCCGGCCCGCAGGTCCGCCAGCAGGAAGTTCTCGCTGCCGGCGAACACGTCGAAGCCCTGCGGCCCGAACTCCTCGATCATCGCCTTCGTGTGGTTCCAGTCGCCCCCGCTGTCCTTCATGCCTGCAACGATGCCGGGGTAGGACTTCAGCAGCCGCGCCACCAGCCCACGAGGGATCGGCGTGTTCGACACCGGAGGGATGTGGTACAGGTAGATGCGCAGGCGCTCGTCGGCCACCGCATCGATGATGGTGGCGAAGTTGCGGTACAGCCCCTCCTCGCTCACGCCCTTGTAGTAGAAGGGCGGCAACATCAGGCAGCCGCCCACGCCGGCCTGCACCGCGCGCTTCGTCAGCTCGATGGAGTCGGTGATCGCGGAGCAGCCCGTGCCCGGCATCATCCGCGCCGGCGGGATGCCCGCCTCGAGCAGCGCGTCCAGCATGCGCTGCTTCTCGCCCACCGACATCGAGTTCGCTTCGGAGTTCGTGCCGAAGATCGCCAGCCCCACGTCCTGGTCCAGCAGCCAGCGGCAGTGGCGGATGAAGCGGTCCGCGTCGGGCGAGTAGTCGGCGTTGAAGGGTGTGAGCACGGGCGAGAGCACGCCGCGGATGCGCGAAGGGGTGGTGGTCATGGTCAGCCGGTGGTGAGTGTTGGGGTGAACGGGCAAGGGCAAAGGTCGGGCACGCAGTATTCCTCAGGGCGCTCGCGTTCGCCTGGCCGCCTTCGCGCCGGCCTCCTGCGCGCCCGCGAAGTCGCTGCGGCGCTGCTTGAAGCGGTGCGAGGCCACGCGCAGGTGCAGTTGCATCACCTGGCGCGCCAGCTCCGCATCGCCGGCACGCACCGCCACCGCGAGTTCGCGATGGTGCTGCAGGCTCTGCACGTTGTCCTGCGGCAGGTTGATGAAGTAGGAGCGGATGACCACGGGCATGTCGATCAGGCCGGCCAGCATGCCGCGCAGCCGGGGTGACCCACTGGCGTCGAGGATGGCGCGGTGGAATTGCGAGTTGACCTGCTGCAGGCGCTCGGGCAGCACGCTGCCGCCCCTGGCGATCGCCTGTTCCATCTGGTCGTTCAAGGCATCGAGCCGGTCGGCCAGGGCGATGCCGCCGCGCCGTGCCGCCAGTTCCGCCGCGTGGCCTTCGAGCAGGCCACGCAACTCGTAGGTCTCCTGGATGTCGGCCTCGGTCCACTGGGCGACGCGCACGCCGCGCCCGACTTCGGCCGTGGCGAGGCCGTCTTCCACCAGCCGGTGCAGCGCCACCCGGATCGGCGTGCGGCTGATGTCCAGCTCGCGCGCGATGTGCTCCTCCTTCAGCTGCGCACCGGGCGCGTAGCTGCCGGCGATCACGCGCTGCTTCAGGATCTCATAGGCCTTGTCGGACGCGCCTGCCATGCTTTGTTCCTGATTTGTACGGATGGGAAAGCTGCTGCACGGAAGAGCCGCTCGGTCAGGGTTTTCCGAGACGGGAGGCGGGTGACCGGATTGTTTTTTTATTGTACATTGCCTGCATCCCTCGTACCCTCCCGAAAGATCCCATGGTCGGACTCCAGATCCTCAAGCGCACGCGCCAGGTCAGCCCCCAGCTCGTGCAGGCCTTCAAGGGCCTGCCCGTCGCCAACATCAGCGACTGCATGACGCGCATGACGGCCGCGGGCGCGCGCCTGCGCCCCATGCACAAGAGCGGCTACCTCGCCGGCCCGGCGCTGACGGTCAAGTGCCGTCCCGGCGACAACCTGATGATCCACAAGGCCCTGACCATGGCGCAGGCGGGCGACGTGATCGTCGTCGACGCGGGCGGCGACCTGACCAACTCGCTGTTCGGTGAACTCATGACGGCCACCGCCGTGAAGATCGGCGTCGCCGGCATCGTGCTCAACGGCGCCGTGCGCGACGCCGAGGAGATCGGCCAGGGCACCTTTCCGCTGTACGCCGCGGGCGTGACGCACCGTGGCCCGTACAAGGACGGCCCCGGCGAGATCAACGTTCCCATCGCGATCGACGGCATGGTGATCCAGCCCGGCGACCTGATCGTGGGCGACGCCGACGGCCTGCTGTGCATCCCGATCGACGACGCCGAGGAGATCCTCGCCGCCACGCGCAAGAAGATGGACGCCGAGAAGCAGACCCTGGCCGACATCGCCGCCGGCAAGCTCGACACCTCGTGGATCGACGCCAAGCTGCGCAGCCTGGGCTGCAATCCGGAGCCGCAATGACGGCGGCTGAAAAGCGGGTCGTCCGCTCGGACCTGTGGATCGATCCCGTGTTCGACGCGCGGCTGGCGCGCGAGGCGGACATCTCGCTGGGCGTGTTCCCCGCGCGCGGCAATCCCGCTGCCGCGCGGGACATGCTCGCCGCCGCGCACGTGTACCAGATCTCGGCCGCCAAGGACGAACTGCCGAAGGAATGGTTCGCGCGTGCCGAATTGCTGGCCGCTTGCCCCAAGCTGCTGTGCGTCTCGTCCTCCGGCGCCGGCTATGACACCGTGGACGTGGCCGCCTGCACGGCGGCCGGCATCCTCGTGGTCAACCAGTCCGGCGGCAACGCACCTTCGGTCGCCGAACACACCTTCGGCTTCATCCTCGGCCTGTCGCGCCGCATGGTCGAGGGCGACCGCCGCATGCACCGCGAGATCGGCTACACGCGCGAGGACGTGATGGGGCACGAGATCCAGGGCAAGACCCTGGGCGTGGTCGGCATCGGGCACACCGGCCGCCGCGTGGCCGCACTCGGCAAGGCCTTCGGCATGGAGGTGATCGCCACCGACCCGCTGCTCAGCGCCGAGGAAATCACGCGCCGCGGCGCCCGCCCGGTATCGTTTGCCGAACTGCTGGCGCAGTCCGACTTCGTGTCGCTGCACTGCCCGCGAGACGCCAGCACCCTGAAGATGATGGACGCGGCCGCCTTCGCCGCCATGAAGAAGGGCGCGATCTTCATCACCACGGCGCGCGGCGGCATCCATGACGAAGCCGCGCTCACCGACGCGCTGCGCTCGGGCCATCTCGCCGGCGCCGGCCTCGACGTGTGGGACCAGGAGCCCCCGCCGCTGGACCACCCGCTGCTGGCCATGGACAACGTGTACGCCACCTTCCACACCGCCGGCGTGACGCACGAGGCGCGCCGCAACGTCGCCAGCATCGGGGCGGAGCAGATCGTCGGCCTGCTGGCCGGGGAGCGTCCGCCGCGCCTGGTGAACCCCGAAGCCTGGCCCGCCTACGAGAAGCGGCGCGCGCAGATCCTGGGCTGAACCCCGATTTCACCGAACCCCGTGGAGACCTTCGACATGCATCCCATTCCCTTCCTCCTGCGCCGGCTGCTGCCCGCGCTGGCCCTGACGGCCGCGGCCGTCACCCCCGCCCTCGCACAGGGCACCTACCCCACGCAACCGATCAAGATGGTCGTGGCCTATGCCGCCGGCGGCGGCACCGACATCATCGCCCGCCTGCTGGCGCAGACCATGCAGAAGTACCTGCCGAACAACGCGTCCATCGTCGTGATGAACCGTCCGGGTGCGGGCGGCGGCATCGGCTTCGCCGAAGTCGCGAACGCGCCGCCGGACGGCTACACCATCGGCTTCATCAACACGCCCAACGTGCTGTCGATCCCGATCGAGCGCAAGGTGAACTACCACTGGAGCGGCTTCGACCTGCTGGGCAACGTGGTGGACGACCCCGGCAACTTCTCGGTGCACGCCGACACGCCGATCAAGACGCTGGCGGAACTCGTGGCCTACGCCAAGGCCAACCCCGGCAAGGTGACCTACGGCACCACCGGCATCGGCTCCGACGACCACCTGGCCGCCATGATGTTCGAGCGCGCCGCCGGCGTGAAGCTCACGCACGTGCCCTTCAAGGGCGCGGCCGAAGTGCACAAGGCGATCGCCGGCAAGGACATCATGGTCGCGTCCATGAACATCGGCGAGGCGCTCCAGTACCAGAAGGGCGGCACGCCGCTGCGCCACCTGGGGCAGATGAGCGAGAAGCGCGCCAACCTGGCACCGAACGTCCCCACTTTCAAGGAGCAGGGCTTCAACATCGTGAGTGCTTCGCTGCGTGGCGTCGCCGGGCCGAAGGGCCTGCCCCCCGCCATTCGCGAGCAGCTGGTGGCCGCCATCCAGAAGGCCGCGGCCGATCCGGAGTTCCAGTCCAAGGCCGCGGGCTACTTCGCCCCGCTGCGCTACCTGCCGCCCGCGCAACATGGCGCGGAGCTGAAGGAGACGGAAGCGGAACTGAAGAAGCTGTGGCAGGAAATGCCCTGGGGCGAGAAGTAAGACCGCAAACTCCTTTTGCTCTGAAGATACGGCAGCTGCCTTCCCGACGCGCGTGCGCGTGCGCACACTAGCGCACCAATCACAACAGGAGACCGATCCATGCCCCGCATCCTCCGCCGCGCCGTCTGCGCTGCCTTCGCCGCCGCCGCCCTGCTGCCCGTCGCGGCCCTGGCGGCCTGGCCCGACCACCCGGTCAAGCTGGTGGTGCCGTACCCGCCGGGCGGCGCGACGGACGTGATCGGCCGCATCGTGGCGCAACGCCTGTCCACGGCGCTCGGCCAGCAGGTGGTGATCGACAACCGCGGCGGCGCGGGCGGCAACATCGGCGCCGACCTGGTGGCCAAGGCCAGGCCCGACGGCTACACGCTGCTGATGGCGGCGATGACTTCGCATTCGACCATGGCGCGCCTGGAACGCGGCAAGCTTTCCTACGACCTGCAGAAGGACCTGGTGCCGATCCAGGTGGTGGGTTACGTGCCGCTGGTGTTCGTGGTGCACCCCTCGGTGCCGGCGCAGAACTTCCAGCAGCTGGTCACCTACGCCAAGGCGAACCCGAAGAAGCTGACCTATGCGTCGTCGGGCGCCGGTGCGCCGCAGCGCATGGCGGTGGAGATGTTCCGCGTGCAAAGCGGTGCCGACATGATCCACGTGCCCTACAAGGGCAGCGGCCCGGCGATGACCGACCTGGTGGGTGGCCAGGTGCTGATGGCGGCCGAGACGGTGCCGGCGGCGCTGCAGCAGGTCAAGGCCGGCAAGCTGCGCGCGCTGGCGGTCACCACGCCGCAGCGCATTTCCATGCTGCCCGACGTGCCGACGGTCAACGAGTCGGGCTGGAAGGACTTCGACGTGGTCTCCACCTTCGGCGTGATGGCGCCCGCCGGCACGCCGCCTGAAGTGCTGGCCCGCCTGAACGCGGAGATCGGCAAGATCATGCAGGACCCGGCCGCGAAGGAGCAGTTCCTGCAGCAGGGCGTGTACACGCTGCCGCCCCAGACGCCGGCCGAGGCATCGGGGCGCCTGCGCAACGAGCTGGCCAAGTGGTCGAAGGTGATCGACGAGACCGGCGTCAAGGCGGACGAATGAGCGCTGCGCGCTCGATGACGAATGACGGATGACGAATGAGTAAATCCGACGACCCCACAGGCATGCGCAAGGGCCTCGTCAACTACGGTGACGCGGGCTTCTCGCTGTTCCTGCGCAAGGCCTTCATCAAGGGATCGGGGCTGACGGACAACGCGCTGGAGCGGCCCGTGATCGGCATCACCGACACGGGCAGCGGCTACAACCCCTGCCACGGCAACATGCCGCAGCTGGTGGAAGCGGTGCAGCGCGGGATCATGCTGGCCGGCGGGCTGCCGGTGAAGTTCCCGACGATCTCCATCGGCGAGAGCTTCGCGGCGCCCACCAGCATGTACCTGCGCAACCTGATGGCGATGGACACCGAGGAAATGCTGCGGGCGCAGCCGATGGATGCCATCGTGCTGATCGGCGGCTGCGACAAGACGGTGCCGGCGCAGCTGATGGGCGCGGCTTCGGCCGGGCTGCCGGCGGTGCAGCTGATCACGGGGTCGATGCTCACCGGCTCGCACCGCGGCGAAACGGTCGGTGCGTGCACCGACTGCCGCCGCTTCTGGGCGCGCTTCCGTGCCGAGGAGATCGACGAGCAGGAGATCAGCGACGTCAACAACCAGCTGGTGCCCAGTGTCGGCACCTGTTCGGTGATGGGTACGGCCAGCACGATGGCCTGCATCGCCGAAGCACTGGGCATGACGGTGCCCGGCGGCGCCTCGCCGCCTGCCGTCACTTCGGCGCGGATGCGCGTTGCCGAGCAGAGTGGGGCGGTCGCCGTGCAGATGGCGAAGAGCGGCCTCACCATCGACAGGATCCTGACCGAGAAGGCCTTCGAGAACGCGATGCGCGTGCTGCTGGCCATCGGCGGGTCGACCAATGCCATCGTGCACCTCACCGCCATTGCCGGCCGCATGGGGGTCGAGGTGGACCTGAAGGCGCTGGACCGCATGGGCCGCGAGACCCCGGTGCTGGTGGACCTGAAGCCTTCGGGCCAGCACTACATGGAGCACTTCGATGCGGCGGGCGGCATGGCCACGCTGCTGCGCGAGCTGAAACCGCTGCTGCACCTGGATGCGCTGACCGTCACCGGTCGCACGCTGGGCGAAGAGATGGAACGTGCCGCACCGCCCTTCAAGCAGGACGTGGTCCGCCCGCGCGACAACCCGATCTATCCGCAAGGCGGCATCGCGGTGCTGCAGGGCAACCTGGCGCCCGGCGGCGCCATCATCAAGCAGTCGGCGGCCGATCCGAAGCTGATGGAGCACGAAGGTCGTGCCGTCGTGTTCGAAGGCTTGCAGGACCTGGCCGAGCGCATCGACAGCGAAGACCTGGACGTGAAGGCCGAGGACATCCTGGTGCTGAAGAACATCGGCCCCAAGGGCGCGCCGGGCATGCCGGAGGCCGGCTACATCCCGCTGCCGCGCAAGCTGGCGCGGCAGGGCGTGAAGGACATGGTGCGCATTTCCGACGGCCGCATGAGCGGCACCGCGTTCGGCACCATCGTGCTGCACGTGACGCCCGAGTCCGCCGTCGGCGGGCCATTCGGGCAGGTGCGCAACGGCGACCGCATTCGCCTGTCGGTGAGCAATCGCGAGATCAGCCTGCTGGTGTCCGACGAGGAGCTTGCGCGCCGCGCCAAGGAAAGCCCGGTCCCCATGCCGCGCGCGGAGCGCGGCTACCGCAAGCTGTTCCTGGAGACGGTGACGCAGGCGGACAAGGGCGTGGACTTCGACTTCCTGGCGGCGCCGCAGGTCAAGGGGCGGGTGCCGAAGGCTTAGTCCTCCCTCTCCCGCTTGCGGGAGAGGGCAGGGGTGAGGGCGGTGGCGCGCCGAGGCCCTCACCCCCACCCTCTCCCGCAAAGCGGGAGAGGGTGTGAAGGGGCATCAAGCCGCCGCCGTCACCCGGATCCCGCGGATCTGCCCCGCCTCGCGCGTCGCCGCCGGGCGCGGATACGCCACCGGGTCGAAGTTGTGCAGCAACTCCGCCTCGCGCGCCTTCGCCAGCGCCACGTTCGCCATCTTCACGTGCCCGAAGCCGCGCATGGACAGCGGCAGCGCCGCGATCTCGGTGGCCGTCTTCACGCGTGACGCATCCAGATGCGGCAGCAGCGAGGAAATGCGCTCCCGGTACGCCCCCACCAGCTCGCGCTCCATCCGCCGCTCCGCCGTGCGGCCGAAGAGGTCGAGCACGGTGCCCCGCAGGCGCCTGCCCTGCGCGAGCAGCTTCATGGCGGGAAGCATCCAGCCACCCAGGCGGATCTTGCGCGGCGGCTTGCCATCCCTGGCGCGGCTCAACACCGGCGGGGCCATGTAGAACTCCAGGGCGACGTCGCCTTCGAACTGCTGCTGCAATGTCTTGGTGAATTCACCGTCGGTGTAGAGACGCGCGACCTCGTATTCGTCCTTGTAGGCCATGAGCTTCAGGAGCGACTGCGCGACGGCGCGCGTGAAAGGCAGGGAGCCCTGGGCCCCCGCCTGCGCGGGGGTGACGGAAAGCTCGCGCGCGCGAACCACTGCAACGAAGTCGGCGTAGCTGCGCGCGTAGGCGGCGCTCTGGTACCCGGTCAGGTGCGCCACGCCGCGCGCGACGATGGCGTCCAGGCTTTCTTCCTGGACAACCGGATCCCGCATCGCCTCGCCGCGCAGTAGCGGTGCGATCGCTTCCGGCTCGCCCGCCGCCAGCCGGCCGAGGGAGAACGCAAGCTTGTTGTTCTCGACCGCGACACCATTGAGCTCGATGGCACGCAACAGTGCTTCCAGGCTCACCGGCACCAGAGCGCGCTGCCAAGCCGAGCCGAGCGCCACGATGTTCGAGAAGATCGAATCGCCCAGGAAGGCTTCCGCGAGCGCCTGCGCATCCAGCGTCTCGACGCGGTCGGCGCCGGCGGCGAAGCGCAGCTTCTCCAGCAGCTGCGGCACCTTCAGCGAAGCGTCGGGGTTGCGCAGGCTTTCGGCCACCGGCACTTCATGCGTGTTGGCCAGGATGCGCGTGCGGCCGTGCCGCACGGTCGCCAGTGCATCGGCCGAAGCGCCGACCACGAGGTCGCAGGCGAGCAGCGCATCGGCCTGCTGCGTGTCGATGCGCACCTGGTTCAGGCGCGCCGACACGTCGGCAAAGCGCACGAAGCTCAGGACCGATCCGCCCTTCTGCGCGAAGCCCATGAAGTCCAGCACGCTGGCGCTCTTGCCCTCCAGGTGCGCGGCCATCGCGACCAGCGCGCCTACCGTGACGACGCCAGTGCCGCCCACGCCGGTGACCAGCAGGTCGTAGGGCGCCTTCCAGACGTGCGCCCTCGGGCGCGGCAACGCACCGACGCGCGCCATGAAGTCGGTCGTGCCGCCGCCGAGCGCGCCGGCGCGCTTGCGCAGCTTGCCACCGAGCACGCCGACGAAGCTGGGGCAGAAGCCCTTGGCGCAGGAGTAGTCCTTGTTGCAGTTGCTCTGGTCAATCTTGCGCTTGCGACCCAGTGGCGTCTCCAGCGGCTGCACGGCCACGCAGTTGCTTTGCACCGTGCAATCGCCGCAGCCCTCGCAGACGCGGTCGTTGATGAAGACGCGGCGTGCCGGGTCGACCAGCTCGCCCTTCTTGCGGCGGCGGCGCTTCTCGGCGGCGCAGGTCTGTTCGTAGATCAGCACGGTCACGCCGGGCATCTCGCGCAGGCGGCGCTGCACGGCGTCGAGCTCGGCGCGGTCGTGGAATTCGGTGCCCGCGGGAAAGCGGTCCTGCTGCCCGTCGTACTTGCCGATATCGTCGGAGAGCACCACCACCTTCTTCACGCCCTCGGCTTCCACCTGGCGCGCGATGCCGTCCACGCTGATGACGCCATCCACCGGCTGCCCGCCCGTCATCGCCACCGCATCGTTGAACAGGATCTTGTAGGTGAGGGTGGCCTTCGCCGCCACGGCCTGGCGGATCGCGAGGTATCCGGAGTGGTAGTAGGTGCCGTCGCCGAGGTTCTGGAAGACGTGCGGCACCTTCGTGAACATCGCGTGCGACACCCAGTCGACGCCTTCGCCGCCCATCTGGATCAGGCCCTCGGTGTCTCGGTTCATCCAGCTGGCCATGAAGTGGCAGCCGATGCCGGCCTGCGCGTGCGAGCCCTCGGGCACGTTGGTGGAGGTGTTGTGCGGGCACCCGGCGCAGAAGTAGGGCAGCCGCTTGACGCTGTCGCTCTCGTTGGACAGCAGCTCGGGCAGCGTGAAGTCGCGCACCAGGAAACGGCGGTCCAGGTCGGCAAAGTGGCCGACCAGCCAGTTGGCGACGATCTCGATCAGCCGCGAGGGACGCAGCTCGCCCGTCTCGGCCACCAGCGGCCTGCCCTGCGCGTCGCGCTTGCCCACGATCACCGGCCGCACGGCATCGTTGTAGAACATGGAGCGCATCTGCTCCTCGACGATCGGACCCTTCTCCTCGATCACCAGCACTTCCTTCAGGCCGCGCGCGAACTCGCGCATGCGCGTCGGCTCGATCGGGTAGGTCAGGCCCAGCTTGTAGATGCGCACGCCGTGCGCGGCCAGCGTCGCCTGCGAGATGTCGAGGCGGCGCAGCACTTCCATGAGGTCGTAGTGCGCCTTGCCGGCGGTGACGATGCCGATGGTCGCCGCGTCGCTTTGCACGACATGACGGTCGATGCTGTTCACGCGTGCGAAGGCGCGCACCGCATCCAGCTTGGCGTGCAGGCGCTGCTCGATGGTCAGCGAGGGCAGGTCGGGCCAGCGGTAATGCAGGCCACCCGGCGGAGGTTCGTAGCCAGTGGCCTGCCGCACCGTGGCGGCATCCTGCCAGGTGGCCACGCGCGCGTTCACCAGGTCCAGGTCGACGGTGGAGCCGCTCTCGACCACTTCCGACAGCGCGGTGAAGCCGACCCAGTTGCCCGAGAAGCGCGAGAGCTGCCAGCCGTAGAGGCCGAACTCCAGGTACTCCGCCACGTTGCCGGGCGAGACGACCGGCGCATGCCACGACTGGAAGGCCTGGTCGCTCTGGTGCGGCATGGACGACGACACGCAGCCGTGGTCGTCGCCCGCCACCATCAGCACGCCACCATGCGGAGAAGCGCCGTAGGCGTTGCCGTGCTTGAGGGCGTCGCCGGCGCGGTCGACGCCCGGGCCCTTGCCGTACCAGAGGGCGAACACGCCGGCGCAGGTGCGCTCGGGATCGGCCTCGACGCGCTGCGTGCCCAGCACCGCCGTCGCACCGAGCTCCTCGTTGATGGCGGGCAGGAAGCGCAGCCCCGCCTCCTCGAAGCGCTTGCCGGCCTTCCACACCGCCTGGTCCACCATGCCCAGCGGCGAGCCGCGGTAGCCGCTGATGAAGCCGCGCGTGTCCAGCCCCGCGGCGGCATCGCGCTGGCGCTGCATCAGCATCAGGCGGATCAGTGCCTGCGTTCCCGTGAGGAAGATCGATCCACCGGCGGCCCAGAGGCTGTCGGCCAGCTGGTAATCGGGCCGGACGATCGTGGGTGCGGTGCTTGTCTCCATGGTGCTGCTCGTTCTGCTTGGATGGCACAGCTTAGTGGCGGCAAACGGAAAAGTGCTTCTCTTTTGCTCGGTTTCGTGCGCTCATGGAGAATGTCTTTCTCGCCAACGCAGGTATCCAGGAATGAACCAGCTCGACCGTCACGACGTGCTCCTGCTCACGGAGCTGCAGCGCGATTCCCGCCAGACCGTGCAGCAGCTCGCGACCGCTGCCGGCCTGTCCAGCACGCCGTGCTGGAAGCGGGTGAAGGAGATGGAGAACGCAGGGATCATCCGCGGCTACACGGCGCTGGTGGACCGGGAGAAGGTGGGCCTGTCACTGTGCGTGCTGGCGGAGGTGAACCTCACGCGCCACAACGAGGACGACGTGCGCCGCTTCGAGCAGGCGGTCGCCGAGACGCCGCAGATCGTGAGCTGCTATGCGACCACCGGGCAGGCCGACTACGTGATCAAGGTGCTGGTGCCGGACATCAAGAGCTACGAGTCCTTCCTGCACGAGACGGCGTTCAAGCTGCCGGGGGTGACGCACGTGCGCTCGAGCGTAGTGTTGAAGGAGGTGAAGGCGGAGGTTGGGGTGCCGCTGCAGGAGGCGGCGCGCACTGGGGTCAGGCCGGCGCGAAACGGGGTGCGCTGACTTCTCTGTAAACCGTGGGTACTACTTGCATGCGGTTGTCAAGCTCTTAAAGGACGAGCCTTTAGAACGAGATCCCTCTGGCGAGGGTCCGCGGCATGTGCTTACATGCGTGTGAGATTTTTTCCTACTCGTTACAAGCGAGGAGAACCACGCCATGGCTCATCCCTACTCCGCCGGATCCACCCTTGTTTTCCAGCCTACCGACACCCTGAGCTTCGATGCGGGCGTCACCGCAACCATGGTCGAGCTGACCGAGATCGGCGCTTCCGAGGTGCGCATCGGGTACTCCGGCCACTACATGACCCTCCAGGGCGTGACGCTGGAGCAGCTCCACCGGGCAACCTTCGTTTTCACGGACGGCTCGCACCTGGAGATCGGGTCCGCCGGCGCGGATCACTTCATCGGCTCCGACACTGCCGACCAGTTCGTGATTTCCACCGGCGGCGACGACCGCATCGATGCCGGCGCGGGCAACGACCTCATCGTGGCCGGAGGTGCCTTCAACGAGGACCTCGTCAATGCGGGCGACGGACACGACACCTTGCGCCTGGAGGGCAGCTATCCCCAGAGCATCACGCTGGTCGGGGTCACCGGTACCGAGCACATCGTGGTGGACACGCACGGGTCGGCATCGCTGCTGGTCCAGGACGGCAACTACGCCGGCGGGGTGTACGAGATCCACGTGGACGGCAGCGCGCTCGCCGCCGGGGAGTCGCTGACCGTCGACGGGAGCTCCATTGCCAGCACGAACCGCACGCTGCGGGTGAGCGGCGGCGAGGGCAACGACACCGCAACCGGCGGCGCCAACGGCGATCACCTGTCGGGCGGGACGGGCGACGACTTGCTCTCCGGCAATGCCGGCAATGACGTGCTGGCGGGGGAGGCGGGTGACGACACGTTGTACGGCGGCATCGACGGCGATACCGACCAGCTCGACGGCGGCGAGGGAGCCGATCGCCTGGTCAGCCAAGGGATCGCGAGCCTCACGGGCGACCTGCTCCAGGGCAACGCAGGCAATGACACCCTGGTCGGCGGTGCCGGCAATGACACGCTCCACGGCGGCCTCGACGCCGACCAACTCACCGGCGGCGATGGCAGCGACCGCTTCCGCTTCGAGCTGGGCAGCCCGCGGACCGATTCGTCGCAGACCACCATCGACACCATCACCGACTTCGGTACGAGCGACCTGATTGACCTTCCCGGCACCAACGGCATGAACGGCAAGCGCCTGGTGCTCCGTGGCGTCTCGGCCTTCAGCTCCGACTTCACATCCGGCAACGCTGGCGTGCAGCCGGATTCGGATGCGGAAGACGGCTTCGTCGACGTGTTCTGGAAGCAGAACGGAGGCCGCCTGGAGCTCTGGGTCGACGGCAATGACGACGGCCAGTACAGCGAGGTGGACCTGTTCGTGTACCTCGAGGGCGTCAACTCGCTCACGCCCGCGAACTTCGTCGACAACTTCGTGGCCTGGAAAGGCACGGCGGGCGACGACACCTACCCGGATGGATCCACCAATGCGGCCGCTGCCAACGAGGCCTACGGCCTGGGCGGCAACGACCAGATGTGGGGCGGCGGCGGCGGCGACTCCCTGTATGGCGGCCTCGGCAACGACTCCGTCTACGGCGAACAAAGCGATGACCAGCTGTATGGAGGCGACGGCTCCGACACCGTCGTCGGCGGCAGTGGCAATGACCACCTGTACGCCGGCGGGCCGAACTCACCGATCGGCGGCGCGCGCGACGAGCAGTTCGCCAGCAACTTGCTGGATGGCGGCGCCGACAACGATGCGCTCTATGGCGACGCCGGCAGCGACACGCTCCTCGGCGGAGACGGGAACGACCACCTGGACGGCGGCGCCGGCAACGACTTGCTCCTGGGCGGCGACGACGATGGCGCCGATCACCTGTCGGCGGGGCAGGGCGCCGACAGCCTCGATGCGGGCGGCGGCAACGACGTCCTGTTCGCCGGCGCCTCGGCCGGTGAGCGCGGTCAATTCACCGACACGCTGGTGGGTGGCGCAGGCGACGACGTGCTGCGCACGGGCGCCAACATGAACCTGGCAAGCGACGCGGTGGTCATGACCGGCGGCCTGGGTGCCGACCGCTTCGTGTTCTCCTATGGCTCCAACGCGGTGGGCGACCACGACGCGCAGTGGAACAGCTGGTACAGCGGCAACTTCACGGGTTCCGGGGACAGCTACGGTCACATCTCCAGCGTCGCCGCGCCCGACCGCATCACCGACTTCGACCAGGCGCAGGGCGATCGCATCCATTCCGGCATCGTCGGCGGCCTGGGCGGCAACGACAACCAGGTGCCGCTGGTGTGGCGCGGCCATGCCGACGCCCGCTTCACCGCCACCTCCGGCGAGAGCACCGACCTTGCGCGGGCACCGGGCAGCCCGCGCGACGGGCGCTTCCTGGAAATGTGGGTCGTGTATGACGCGGCGAAGCAGCGCACCGTGCTGTACATGGATCGCAACCTGGACGGCGTGGTGGACGCGCTGGACTTCAAGCTGGAGTTCGACGATCCCACGCGGGCGATCTACGAGAGCATCGGTCCCGGCAGCTTCACGCCCGGGACCTTCACCGTGCGCTCCGGCACGGACGGCAACGACAGCGACACCAGCCCCGCGATGAGCGAGGACGCCGACATTGCGTACACGTTCGCGGGCAACGACACGATCGACGGGCTGGGCGGCCATGACGTGATCAACGGGGACGCAGGCGATGACAGCCTGACCGGGGGCACGGGCAGCGATGCCCTCTTCGGTGGTGCCGACGCCGACACGCTGGCCGGCGGCAGCGGCGCGGACACGCTTCATGGCGGCAGCGGCGCCGACAGCCTGCTCGGCGGCGCCGACGCGGACGTGCTGTATGCCGAAAGCGGGAACGATGCCACCAGTGCCGGCACCAATCGTGCGGACGCCCCCGGTACGGTGAACGTCCTGGATGGCGGCGCCGGCGGCGACCAGCTGCATGGCGGCGACGGCAACGACAGCCTGCTCGGCGGCGATGACAACGACGGGCTGTATGGCAACAACGGCGCCGACACGCTGGACGGCGGAGGCGGCAGCGACAACCTGGGCGGCGGCGAGGGCAACGACCTGCTGCTGGGTGGCGACGGCGACGACGGCCTGGAGGGTGGCGCCGGCAACGACACCTTGCGCGGCGGGGACGACGCCGGCAGCGATTCGCTGCAGGGAACTGGCGGCGCCGACCTCCTGGAAGGTGGCGCCGGCAACGACATCCTGCG
>DATAGN010000208.1:0-2073 GCA_036263715.1 Ramlibacter sp. | reverse complement strand
CGGTCGGCCGCTTTTTTCCTTGGGAGCCTTGGGTTCCCGCCTCCGCGGGAATGACAAGGGTCGAGCTTTTTCCCAGCGAGGAAAACTGAATTCCGACCACCCCCTTGCCAGTCCTTCGCACGCGCAAGACACTGCGGCAGGACGTGACAACCGTACGAGGACTGCGAATGGCGAACCGGATTGGGTGGATCGGCCTGGGCCGCATGGGCGAGGCGATGGTGAAGCGGCTGCTCAAGGCCAACCACGGCGTGAGCGTGTGGAACCGCACGCGCAGCAAGGCGGAGCCGCTGGCCGAATACGGCGCGGAGGTCGTCCGCGACAAGATCGACCTGGCCGGCTGCGAAGTCGTCTTCACGATGGTGTCCACCACCGACGACCTGAAGGAAGTGCTGTTCGCCGAAGGCGGCCTCGTCACCGGCGCGAAGAAGCCGCGCGTCGTCGTGGACAGCTCGTCGATCTCGCAGGAAGGATCCGCCGAGGTCCGCGCCAGGCTCGAAGCCGTGGGGGTCGATTACCTCTGCGCGCCGGTCTCCGGCAACGCGAAGGTCGCCAAGGCCGGCAAGCTGCTGATCGTCGCGTCCGGGCCCAAGGCCTTGTACGAAGAGGCCAGGCCGTACCTGCAGGCGATGGGCCGCAAGGAGATGTGGGTCGGCGAGGGCGAGCTGGCGCGTGTCTGGAAGATCGCGCACAACACCATGTTCGGCGTGGTCATCCAGAACCTCTGCGAGATCACCGTGCTGGCCGAGAAGGCCGGCATCCCGCGCCACGTGTTCCTGGAAAGCATCAACGACTCCGTGCTCGGCTCCATGTACACCCGCTACAAGACGCCGACGCTCACCAACCTCACCTTCGACCAGGTCACCTTCACGCCCAAGCTGCTGCTGAAGGACCTGGACCTCGGCATGGGCGCGGCGAAGGCGCATGGCGTGGCGATGCCCGCCGCGGCCGCGACACGTGAGTCGCTTTCCCGCCTGGTCGGCCGCGGGCACGACCACGTCGACTTCGCCGTGCTGCTGGTCGAAATGGCCAAGGACGCCGGACTCGAACTGAAGCCGGACAACGTGAAGATGAGCGACGGACTCGAATCCCAGGAGACAAGCAAATGAAGCGGATCCTCGGCCTTCTCGCCGCCACCGTGCTGGCCGGCGGAGCCTTCGCGCAAGGCGCGTTCCCGACCAAGCCTGTCAGGCTGGTCGTGCCTTTCACGGCCGGCAGCGGCACGGACATCATCGCGCGGACCATCGGCGAGTCGATGAGCCGCAGCCTCGGCCAGCC
The DNA here is from genome assembly GCA_036263715.1 of Ramlibacter sp. Taxonomy (GTDB): domain Bacteria; phylum Pseudomonadota; class Gammaproteobacteria; order Burkholderiales; family Burkholderiaceae_C; genus Ramlibacter. The sequence goes on along the minus strand of DATAGN010000208.1, from coordinate 798 downwards.
GGTCATCGTGGAGAACCGGCCGGGAGCGGGAGGCACCATCGGTGCGGCGCAGGTCGCCAAGAGCGACCCCGACGGCCACACGATCCTGATCCACTCCTCGGGCCACGCACTGAACCCGGCGATCTATCCGAGCCTGCCTTACGACACGGTGAAGGACCTGACCGGCGTCACGCCGCTGGTGGCACTGCCCAACGTGCTGGTCGTCTCGCCTGCCAAGGGCTGGAAGACCGTCGCCGAGATGGTGGCCGCCGCCAAGGCCCGCCCCGGCCAGTTGAACTTCGCGTCCGCCGGCATGGGCAGCGCGACGCACATGAACGGCGAGAAGTTCAAGCTGCGCGCCGGCATCGACGCCGTGCATGTGCCGTTCAAGGGCACGCCCGAAGCCATCACCGACGTGATCGGCGGCCGCAACGACTGGTTCTTCGCGCCGCTGTCGTCCGCCCTCCCGCTGATCAGGGACGGCAAGCTGCAGGCGCTGGCCGTGAGCACGGCGCAGCGCTCGCCCGCGTTGCCGGACGTGCCGACCACGGTGGAGGCCGGCGTGCCCGGCTCCGACTACACGTTCTGGGTCGGCATGATCGTGCCGTCCGCCACGCCGGCGCCGATCGTCAAGCGGTTGCACGACGAAGCGCTGAAGGCCCTGGCTTCCGCCGACGTGAAGGAGCGGCTGGTGAAGATCGGCGCCGAGCCCTTCACGATGGAGCCGGCGGCGTTCAACGCGTACATCCGCACCGAGATGGATTCGGCCGCGACCATTGCCAAAGCCGCGAACCTGAAGGCGCAGTAGCGCCATGCGCG
>DATAGN010000207.1:0-1913 GCA_036263715.1 Ramlibacter sp. | reverse complement strand
GCCGCAGCGCTCCTGGCGCTGGCGTTCATCGCCTTGCAGGGCTGCGCCACGACCGGTGCGCAGAGGAATCCGCGGGATCCGTGGGAGCCGTTCAACCGCGAGGTCACCAAGTTCAACGACGCGGCCGACCGCATCGTGCTGCGACCGGTGGCCACGCTGTACCGGGAGAAGGTGCCGCCCCTGATCCGCACCGGCGTCGCCAACTTCTTCAACAACCTCGGCGACGCCTGGTCCGCGGTGAACAGCCTGCTGCAGTTCCGGCTGCAGGACGCGGAGGAGAACCTCGCGCGCTTCCACCTGAACACGATGTTCGGCGTGTTCGGCATCTTCGACATCGCGAGCGACCTGAACATCGAGCGGCACCGCGAGGACTTCGGGCAGACGCTGGGCCGCTGGGGTGTTCCCGCCGGTCCGTACGTGGTGCTGCCGCTGCTCGGGCCTTCGACCCTGCGCGACACGCTGGCCCTGCCGGTGGACCGCCGCTACGACATCGTCCATTACTTCGAACCCGTCGGGTTGCGCGAGAGCGCGTACCTCCTGCGCATCGTGGACCGGCGCTCCAACCTGCTGCGGGTCGGCATGGTGCTGGAAGAGGCGGCACTGGACCGCTATTCCTTCACGCGCGACGCGCACCTGCAGCGCCGCCGGGCCGAGGTCTTCGAAGGCGCGGAGGACAAGGAAGTGCCGCCGCCGCTGCCGGACGAATCCGCTGCCCCGGCGGCCTCGCCCGCTCCGGCCGCGCAGCCACAGCGGACCCCTGCGCGCTAGGACATGGTTGCACGCTGTTGCGTTCGTTCCGGAAGGCTGCTGAACCTTGGCGCCGGCCCCGGTTCCAAGCAGGATCCCCGGGGCTGCCCGGCAGAAAGGATGGAGATGAAAAGACGTTCCCTCGGCCGCATCGCGGCCGCCGTGCTGGCCACCGGCATGCTGGCCGGCCTGATGCCCCTGGCCCACGCGCAGGAGACCCCCGACGCGATGATCAAGCGGCTGTCGGACGATGTGCTGGGTGCCATCCGCAAGGACCCGGCCATCGGCTCCGACATCAACAAGGTCATCGCCCTGGTCGACACCAGGATCATGCCGAACGTGAACTTCCAGCGCATGACCGCTTCGGCGGTCGGTCCGGCCTGGCGCCAGGCCACGCCGGAGCAGCGCCAGCGCCTGCAGCAGGAGTTCAAGCTTCTGCTCGTGCGCACGTACTCCGGTGCCATTTCGCAGATCTCCGACGAACAGGTCAGCCTGAAGCCGCAGCGCGCCGCACCGACGGACACCGACGTGGTGGTGCGCACGGAGATCCGCGGCCGCGGCGACCCGATCCAGCTGGATTACCGCCTGGAGAAGACCGACGCCGGCTGGAAGATCTACAACCTGAACGTGCTGGGCGTCTGGCTGGTGGAAACCTACCGCAGCCAGTTCGCGCAGGAGATCAATGCGAAGGGCGTCGACGGCCTGATCGCGTCGCTCGCCGCGCGCAACAAGACCAACGCCGCCACCAAGGGCTGAACGCCGTGCTGGTGCTGCCCGACCAACTGACGCACGGGACCGCCACCGCCTGCTGCCGCATGCTGGCGCAGGCGCTGCATTCCGACCCGGGCCGCGAGGCGGTGGCGGACGCGTCGGGATTGCGCCAGTTCGATTCGTCGGCCCTCGCCGTGCTGCTCGAATGCCGGCGCGAGGCTCTCGCCATGGGCAAGAGCTTCTCCGTGACCGAGCTGCCGCCCAAGCTGCGGGACCTCGCCACCCTCTACGGGGTATCGGAGCTGCTTCCGGCAGCGTAGGGGCAGCGTTCCTAGAATGGCGGGTTGCCCATCCCCGCCATCTCCTTCCAGTCCGTCTCCAAGACCTACGCCACCGCGCGGGGCAGCTTCCAGGCCCTCGATACCGTCAGCTTCGACATCGAGGAAGGCGAGTTC
>DATAGN010000206.1:0-6549 GCA_036263715.1 Ramlibacter sp. | reverse complement strand
CAGCGGGGACAATGCCGGTGTTGAACACGCCCGAATCCATCCTTCACGAAGTCTTCGGCTACTCCGCCTTCCGCGGGCCGCAGGCGGAGATCGTCGCCCATGTGGTCGCCGGAGGCGACGCCCTGGTGCTGATGCCCACCGGCGGCGGCAAGTCGCTGTGCTACCAGATTCCCGCGCTGGCACGGCAGCGCGCCGGCCGCGGCGCGACGGTGGTGGTCTCGCCGCTGATCGCGCTGATGCACGACCAGGTCGGCGCGCTCGAAGAGGTCGGCGTGAAGGCCACCTTCCTGAACTCCACCTTGTCGGGCGAGGAGGCGAACGCCGTGGAGCGCAAGCTCGCCCGCGGCGAACTCACCATGCTCTACGCCGCGCCCGAGCGCGTGAGCACCCCGCGCTTCCTGGCGCTGCTGGACGCGCTGCACGAACAGGGCAAGCTGGCCCTCTTCGCCATCGACGAAGCGCACTGCGTCAGCCAGTGGGGCCACGACTTTCGGCCCGAGTACCGGGCCCTGGCCATCCTGCACGAGCGCTATGCCGGCGTGCCGCGCATCGCGCTCACCGCGACGGCCGACGAACTCACGCGCGCCGACATCGTCCAGCACCTGCAGCTGGAACGCGCGCGCACCTTCATCAGCAGCTTCGACCGGCCCAACATCCGCTACACGATCGCGGAGAAGACCGACGCCACGAAGCAGTTGCTGCGCTTCATCGAAGGCGAACACGCCGGCGAGGCCGGCATCGTCTATTGCCAGTCGCGCAAGCGCGTGGAGGAAGTCGCCGAACTCCTGTGCCGTGAAGGCATGGACGCCCTGCCCTACCACGCGGGGCTCGACGCGCAGGTGCGCCAGCGCCACCAGGACCGCTTCCTGCGCGACGAAGGGGTGGTGATGACCGCCACCATCGCCTTCGGCATGGGCATCGACAAGCCGGACGTGCGCTTCGTCGCCCACCTGGACCTGCCCAAGAACATCGAAGGCTATTACCAGGAGACCGGGCGCGCCGGGCGCGACGGCCTGGCTTCGGATGCGTGGATGGCCTACGGGCTGCAGGACGTGGTGAACCAGCGCCGCATGATCGACGAGAGCCCGGCGCCGGAGGAATTCAAGCAGGTGCTGCGCGGCAAGCTCGATGCGCTGCTGGCACTGGCGGAGGCGACGGACTGCCGGCGCCAGCGCCTGCTGGCGTATTTCGGGGAGCCCTCGCAGCCTTGTGGCAATTGCGACAACTGCCTGAGCCCGCCCGCGGTGTGGGACGGCACCGAGGCCGCGCGCATGCTGCTGTCCACCATCTACCGCGTGCAGCAGGCCAATGGCCTGCATTTCGGCGCCGGGCACCTGATGGACGTCGTGCGCGGCAAGGACACCGAAAAGGTGCGGCAGTTCGGGCACCAGAAGCTTTCCACCTGGGCCGTCGGCGCTGCCTATTCGGAACAGCAACTGCGCGGCGTGCTGCGGCAGTTGATCGCCACCGGTGCGGTGGCGGTGGACGCATCCTCGTTCAACACGCTGCACCTGACCGAGGGCTCCCGCGCGGTGCTCAAGGGCGAACAGCAGGTGCTGCTGCGGGAGTCCGTCAGCCAGCCGGCGGGGCGCCCGCGCCGCGAGCGCGGCAGCAAGTCGGCGCCGTCCGCGGCGGCGGCCGGACTGACCGGGCCCGCCCAGCAGCGCTTCGCGGCGCTCAAGGCGTGGCGCACGGAAGTCGCGAAGGCGCACAACCTGCCGGCCTATGTGATCTTCCACGACGCGACGCTGGCGGCCATCGCCGCGCTGGATCCGCGCTCGCTGCGCGACCTGGAGGGCGTCAGCGGCATCGGCGCCAGGAAGCTGCAGACGTACGGGCCCGGGGTGATCGACGTCCTGCAAGCCGCTGCCTGAGCCGGCGCGGCACCGACCGCGCCAGTGCGCGGATGCCTACACACGAGCCAGCCGTGTAAAGCTATCGTTGCTGGATTCGTCACCTGGCCGCCTCCGTATGGCCGGTGCGCAGGCGGGCCCGCCCCTGGCGTGGCCCGCGTGCGAACAAGAAACGACATGCACAACGATCCGTCGTCATTGCCGGCCACGAGCAGCCCGGGACCCCACGACCCGCGGGTGCACGCGCTGCAGACCGCCTTCGCGCGTGCGCGCCTGGACGGCGCTTCGGTCGTGCCGCCGACGGTGGCCCAGGCGGTGCTGGAAGACATCCGGGAACGCCTGCTCGGGGGACGGCCATCGGCCACCCTCGACGGCCATCCGCCCTCGACCACCATCGCCGTCGGCCTGGAGAACATGGAGGCCGAGGCGCTCGCCCTGCTGCTGGCGGCCGACCTGCTCGACCACGACACGCTGCATGCGGTGCACGGCGCCTTCGCCGATGCGCGCGCGTCCCTCGCCGCGCACGAGTCGCGTTCCTCCGGCCAGACCTTGCAGCAGGCGCTGCACGCGCGCGACCGGCAGCTGTCGATTGCGACCCACGAACTGCGCACGCCCATCTCGTCGATCCTGCTGAACCTGCAGATGCTGGAACGCACCGCGCGCCTGAAGGGCCCGCTGGACGCGGAGGCGGTCACCCGGCTGCTGGCCGTGCCCTCGCGCCAGCTGCGCCGGCTGACGCGGATGGTCGACCTGCTGCTGGACAGCGCGCAGGTGGAGAACGAAAGGCTGGTGCTGGACCGGCAACCGGCAGACCTGTGCGAGCTGGTGCACGAGGCGGCAGCCCGCCTGGCCGAACGCGCGGACGGCGCCGGCTGCAAGCTCTCGCTGCAGGGCTGCAAGCCGGTGCACGGCCGCTGGGACCGCTTGCGCCTGGATCAGGTGATCACCAACCTGCTGACGAACGCCATCAAGTACGGCGGCGGCCAGGTGGAGGTGGACACCTGCCGGGAGCGCGAGGCCGTCCTGCGCGTGCGCGACCACGGTCCCGGCATCCCGGACGAGGACCGGGACCGCATCTTTGAGCCTTTCGAGCGCTTGCCTTCCGCGGGTTCGGAAGACGGCGCCGGCCTGGGGCTGTACATCGTGCGCGAGATCGTGCGCGCGCATGGCGGCCGCATCGAGGTGGAGAACGCGCCCGGCGGCGGCGCGATGTTCAGCGTCCACCTCCCCATCTGACAAACAGGAGCGCCACGCGTGGCACGCAGGAACAACAAGGAAGGACAGGAGACCGAGGCCGGCAAGGCGATCACCCCGGCCAGCCGGGTGGAAAGCGGCATCGCGCGGCTCGACTCGATCCTGAAAGGCGGGTTTTTCTGCGGCGGCACGTACACGCTGTATGGGCCGCCCGGCGCCGGCAAGACCATCATCGCGAACCAGCTTTGCTTCAACCACATCCGGCGCACCGGCAGGCACTGCGTGTACTTCACAGTGCTCGCGGAGTCGCACGCCAAGATGGTGAGGCACCTCTCCAGCCTGAAGTTCTTCGACGCGCAGGTGGTGGGCCGCGAGCTCAAGTACATCGCGGGCTACCAGACGCTGCGCAACGACGGCCTCGACGGCCTGCTGCGGCTGATCCGCGAGACGCTGCTCAAGGAGAAGCCGAGCATCATGGTGATCGACGGCCTCGAGTCGATCGAGCAGGTCGCGGCGCAGCGCGCCGAGGTCAAGGAGTTCCTCAACCAGCTGCAGGCCTTCACCGCGCTGACCGAAACCACCACGCTGCTGTGCGCCGTGGAGCAGCCCGGCGAGATGCGCCGCGACGAGAACGCCATGGTCGACGGCGTCATCGAGCTGTCGGACCAGATGATCGGGCCGCGCGCGGTGCGCGAACTGACGGTGCACAAGTTCCGCGGCGGCGGCTACCTGCGCGGGCGCCACGAGGTGGAGATCACCGAGGCCGGCGTGCAGATCCATCCGCGCACCGAGATCCAGTTCGACCAGCCGCCGCAGCATGCGACCGAGGAGCGCGAGCGCATGGGCTTCGGCATCGCCGGCCTCGACAAGATGATGCGAGGAGGCGTCCTCTCCGGCTCCACGGTCGCCCTGCTGGGCGCGCCGGGCTCCGGCAAGACGACGCTGGGCCTCTCCTTCCTGGTGGAGGGCGCGCAGCATGGGCACAAGGGCATGTACTTCGGCTTCCACGAGCCGCCCCCGCGGCTGCTGGAACGCGCGGATGCGATGCGCATTCCGCTGCGCAAGTACGTGGACCAGGGGCTGATCGACCTGGTGTGGCAGCCGCCGCTGGAACACTACATGGACTCGCTGGCGGAGTCGCTGCTGGAGCGCGTGCGCGCCGAGAAGCACTCGCGCCGGCGCCTCTTCATCGACGGCGTGCAGGGCTTCGCGGCCGCGGCCGTGTACCAGGACCGCATGCCGCGCTTCCTGTCGGCCCTGACCAACCAGTTGCGCACCTGGGATGTGACCACGGTGATCTCCGAGGAACTGCCACTGTTCGGCCAGCAGCTGGAGGTTCCCAATCCCAAGCTCGCGCACGTGGTGGAAACCGTGGTGCTCCTGCGCTACATCGAACTGAAGTCGCAGCTGCACCGGCTGCTGTCGATCATGAAGATGCGCGAGAGCGTCTACGACACCGCGATCCGCGAGTTCACGATGAACGAGACGGGCATCGAGGTCAGCGGCTCCTTCGAGAGCGCCGAGGCCATCCTCACCGGCTTTCCGCGCACGCCGGGAGGATCGTCATGAAGAAGATCCTGGTCGTCGACGACGAATTCGATTTGCTGCAGACCATCTGCGCGACGCTGGAGCTGGGTGGGTACCAACCGGAAGCCGCGGGCAATGGCCGCGAGGCGCTGAAGAAGCTCGCCACGTTCGAGCCGGATCTCGTGCTGACGGACGTGATGATGCCGTACATGTCCGGCTACGAGCTGGTGGAAGCGATCCGCAAGCTGCCCGGCCGCGAGGACGTGCCGCTGATCCTCATGAGCGCCATCGATCCGGCGCAGCATCCGCAGGGCAGCTGGCATGCGGTGTTGCCGAAGCCCTTCACGCTGGAGAAACTGCTGTCCGCGGTGGAGGCGTTGATCGGCGAGGGCGAGGAGAGCACCTGATCCTGCCGTGATCCCGCGGAGGCGGGAAGTGACGACCGTCAGGTAAACCCGATACTGCGCGCCTCCCGCACTTCCGGCTTGATGCGGTGCTCCGCTTCCAGCTGCTCGAGGAACTCCTCGGCCGTCAGGGCCGCCGCCAGGATCTCCACCTGCCGTTTCACGGCGGCAAAGTCGCCCGGGCACAGCTGGTCCAGCTTCACCAGGCGCGCCGCGACTTCCGGCGTGAGCAGGGACGCGTCGCCGCCCAGCGCCTCGGTCACGAACATCTTCTCCCGTTGCAGCGCCGTCAGCGGCTTGAAGCGGATCTTGAAGGCGAAGCGGCGCAGCGCCGCCTGGTCGATGCGGTCCATCAGGTTGGTGGTGCAGACGAAGATGCCGGCAAAGCGCTCCATGCCCTGCAGCATCTCGTTGACCTCGGTCACCTCGTAGGTGCGCTGCGCGCCACGCCGGTCCTGCAGGAAGCTGTCGGCCTCGTCGAGCAGCAGCACCGCCTTCTCGGCTTCCGCCTCGCGGAACATTGCGGCCATGTTCTGCTCGGTCTCGCCGACGAACTTGCTCATGAGGTCGCTCGCCTGCTTGATCAGCAACGGCCGATCGAGGCTGCGCGCGATGTGTTCGGCCAGCGCCGTCTTGCCGGTGCCCGGTGCGCCATAGAAACAGAGCGTGCCGTGGCCGCGCGCCTTGAGCGCCTCCACGATCCGCGGAACCTCGAAGCGCGACTCCACGTTGAGCATGTCCAGGTCGTAGGTCGTGACGGTCGGACGCGCACCGACGTCGGCGCTGCGCGTGCCCAGCGCCCGGTCGGCGTTGCGCAGCTGCCGCTCGATCAGGTCCTCGGACCGCACGCCGTCCTGCGCCGCGAGTCCGGCGAAGCGCACCGCGGTGCGGATCTGCGCGGGCGTGAGGCCCTTGCGCTCGGTGAGTTTCGCGACGAAGCCCTCCGACACGGCGACGCCTTCGAGCGTCTTGCGCACCAGCCCTTCGCGCGCGCCCGGCGGCGGCGACTTCAATTCGAGGTGATAGGCGAACCGCCGCCGGAACGCCGGATCGATCTGCTCGATGCGGTTGGTGACCCAGATGGTCGGCACCGGGTTGGATTCCAGGATCTGGTTCACCCACGCCTTGCCGCTGACGCTGCCCGACGGCGGGGCGACGATCTGCTCCGCGCGCGCCATCATCTGCGCGGCCTCGCTGGAGATCGGCGGGAACACGTCCTCCACCTCGTCGAACAGCAGCGCCGCCTGGGCGCTGCCCTTGAGGAACACCTGCGCGATCTGCAGCGAGCGATAGCGGTCGCGCCCGGACAGCGAATTGCCGTCGCGGTCGGCGTATTCCACTTCGAAGAGCTCCAGCCCCGCCGCCTGCGCCACCACCTTGGCCAGTTCGGTCTTGCCCGTGCCGGGCGGGCCGTACAGCAGCACGTTGACGCCCGGCTCCTTGCGGTCGATCGCGTTGCGCAGCATCGCGCGCAGCACCTGGGCGTCGTCGGCCACGAAGCCGAAGTCCTCCAGCGTCAGCGCGCTTTTCGCCGACGGCCGCGTGAACACCGCCATCAACTCGTTCTGGTC
>DATAGN010000205.1:0-3076 GCA_036263715.1 Ramlibacter sp. | reverse complement strand
CGTTCCGCGCTGCTGGGCCAGACCGCGCTGCTGCGGGACCAGAACGACAAGGTGCTGCTCGAAGGCCGCGCGCTGGCCGAGCAGATCCGGCGCGCGGCGGAGTCGATGGCGCTGCAGTCGGAAGACCTCGCGAACAACCGCAAGCTGCTGGCCGAAGGCTACATCTCGCCCAGCCGCCTGACGCAGCTGGAGGCGCAGGTGGCGGACTACGCCGTCAAGCTGGAGGAGCGGCGCTCCGAACACGCCCGCGCGGAGCAGCGCCTGCTGGATTCGCAGTTGCGCATCCGCGCGCTGGAGAACGACTACCGGCAGCAGGCGTCCGACCAGCTGAAGGTCACGCATGCCCGGCTGGCGGAGATCCAGCAGGAGCAGCGCAAGACCGGCGACGCGGCGCGCAGGCAGGTCATCACCGCGCCCGCGGCGGGCGAGGTGATGGGTTTGCGGGTGACCGCGCCGGGTGCCGTCATCCCGCCGCGCGAAACGATCGCCGAGATCGTGCCGCGCCAGCAGAAGCTGGTGATCGAGGCGATGGTGCGGCCGGAGGACATCGACCATGTGCGACAGGGCCAGGCGGCGCGCATCCGCTTCGGCGCCTTCGCGCACCGGACCACCAAGCTGGTGGATGGCACGGTCACCTATGTCTCGGCCGATCGCCTGGTCGACCGCGAAGCCGGTTCGGCGTACTACCTCGCGCACATCGAGGCGGCGCCCGCGGCACTGGCGGAACAGCCCCACGTGCGGCTGGTCGCAGGCATGCCGGCCGAAGTGTTCATCGAAGGGGCGGAGCGCACGCCGCTGCAGTACCTGCTGGAGCCGCTGGTCCAGAGCCTCGCCCGCGCCGCGCGCGAGCGCTAGTGGTCCCGCAGCGCCGGGATGGACTGCATCAAGGCGGTGAGCGCCGATAACCGCTGCGCTCCGGTCTTGGCCAGCAGGCTGCGCACCTGCGCCCGGACGGTGAGCTCCGAGACCTGGCGCTCGAACGCGATCTCCTTCACCGTCAGCCCGTCGGCCACGTGGAAGGCGATTTCCGCCTCCGCCTTGGTCAGCGAGAACAGCCGCTGCAGCACGGCGGCGGGCGTGGTGCAGCGCGCCGTCGGCGCGACATAGACCAGCGCGCAGGCGGGGTCGGACGCCATCGGCAGCACGCGCAGCACCCAGCGCTCCCCGTTGACGGACTCGGCCAGGTCGGTCGCTGCCCGCTTGCGTGCACTCGTTGCGGCAGCCAGCGCCGCCTCGAAGCGCGCGGTGTTCTGCGCGCCCAGCTGCAGCTTGCCACGCCCGTGCCGGAACGGGACGGCCAGCCGCAGCTGGCGCAGGCCGGCGGTGTTGGCGAACAGCAGGGATCCATCGCCGGAGACCACGTAGGCGGCCTGTGCCAGTCCGTCGAGGACGGCGGTACTCAGCGCCGCCCTGCGGCGGGCCGACTGCAGCTCGTGCGAGATCTGGCAGGCCCGCCGCAGGTGCGGGCGCAGGCGGTCGAACAGCACCTTGGTGTCGTCCGCGAACGGTCGTGCATCGGCCGGCCGCTGCAATCCGAAGACGATGCGGCTCTGCTCGTCCAGGTGCACCATGCCGCCGGCCACGTAGCGCAGCCCGTGCGACAGCGCATAGTCGAAGACGTACTCGCGATGGCCCGTGGTGCGCGGATCCAGCAGCGGGCTGCAATCCACCCAGGCACCGGCCGTGGATTGCCGGCTGACGTCGAGTGTCGGGTCGAGCTGCCAGTAGTAGTGGTTGTAGAGCGCCTGCGCCTCGGCATCGAAGTTCAGGGCCTTGATCTCGTAGATCCGGTCGACGCCCGGCGACGTGCGCAGCACGCTGACACGGGGCGCATCGAAGACTTGCGCGATCGCACCGAGCGCCGTGTCCCACTGGTCGTCCTCCGTCGCGCACGTGTAGAGGTGGTCGACGGCCGTGGCCAGGAGCTCCTGTTGCGCCGCATTCATGGGGATGTCCCTCCAGGCAGAAGCTGCATTCCGCTACCGGCGCACAGGTGCGGCAATCGGGCATGCACCACTTGCAGGCCGGCCGCCGGATGCGCTAATGCACCCGTTATGCTTCAGCACAGATGAAGCTCGAACTTCCTACCGCCAAGAAGCTCGTCCACACCCTGCGGATGCCGATCCGCTGGGGCGACATGGACGCCATGGGCCACGTGAACAACACGCTGTACTTCCGCTACCTCGAGATCACGCGCATCGACTGGTTCGGCGCCGTCGGCTGCCCGGTGAACCCGCAGGGCGAAGGCCCGTTGATCGTCAACGCGTTCTGCAACTTCCACAAGCAGCTGGAATACCCGGGCGACATCGTCGTCAAGATGTACGTGAGCGACCCGGGCCGCAGCAGCTTCGAGAGCTGGGCCACCATCGAACGCGCCGACGAGCCAGGCGTGGTGTACGCGTCGGGCGGTGCGACGACGGTGTGGGTCGACTTCCCGAAGCAGAAGTCGGTGCCGATGCCGGATTGGTTCCGGGCTCTCGTTACGTAATTCTTCATTCGCGGGGGTGACGCTTACTGCTTCTTCTCCCGAGGCACCCTTCCGAGCAGATAGAACTCCGGGTTCGGCATCATGTTCGAGAAGCTCGCCAGCCGGTTCGACAGCCCGAAGAACGCGGTGATCGCGGCGATGTCCCAGATGTCCTCGTCGTCGAAGCCGTGCGGATGCAGGGCTTCGAAGTCCGAATCGTCGATCTGGTGCGAGCGCAGGCAGACCTTCATGGCGAAGTCGAGCATCGCGCGCTGCCGCGGCGTGATGTCCGCCTTGCGGTAGTTCACCGCCACCTGGTCGGCCACCAGCGGCTTCTTCTCGTAGATCCGCAGGATGGCGCCGTGCGCGACCACGCAGTACAGGCAGTTGTTCGCCGCGCTGGTGGTGGTCACGATCATCTCGCGCTCGCCCTTCGTCAGGGAGCCGGTCTCCTTGAGCATCAGCGCGTCGTGGTACGCGAAGAAGGCCCGCCACTCCGCCGGCCGCCTGGCGAGCGCCAGGAACACGTTCGGCACGAAGCCGCTCTTTTCCTGCACCTCCAGGATGCGCTGGCGCATGTCCTCGGGCAGGTCCTTCAATTCGGGCATG
>DATAGN010000204.1:0-15862 GCA_036263715.1 Ramlibacter sp. | reverse complement strand
TCCTCGATCGTCGCGCGCTTCCTGCCCAGCGCCTTCAAGAACGGAGTCGACGTCGATGCGGTCGACGGGGCGGTGGAACTGCCCTACGACATCCCGAACCTGCGCGTGGCCTACGTGCGCGACGAACCGAAGGCGGTGCGCACCGGCTTCTGGCGCGGCGTGGGCTGCAACAACAACGTGTTTGCCATCGAGTGCCTGATGGACGAACTGGCCATGAAGGCCGGCAAGGATCCCGTTGCCTTCCGCCTGGCGATGCTGGGAGGATCCCCACGGCTGAAGGCGGTGCTGGAGCTGGCAGCCGCGCGGGCGCGCTGGCAGCAGCCGCGGGGAGCGCGGGTCGGCCTTGGGGTGTGCGCGCAGAACGTGTTCGGCAGCTTCATCGCCACGGTGCTGGAAGCCGAGGTCGACAGCCAGGGCGAGATCCTGCTGCGCCGCCTGACTTCGGTGGTGGACACCGGCATCGCGGTGCATCCCGACACGGTCGCCGCGCAGATCGAAGGTGGATTGGTGTTCGGCCTGAGTGCCGCGCTGCACGGCCGGATCTCCCTCAAGAACGGCCGCATCGAGCAGTCCAATTTCCACGACTATCGCGTGCTGCGCATCCATGAGGTTCCGCCCATCGACGTGCACGTGGTGCAGAGCGGCGAGGCCCCGGGCGGGATCGGCGAGGCCGGCACGGTGGCAGCCGCGCCGGCGCTGCGCAACGCCATCTACGCCGCCACCGGCGTGCCGCTGCGCCGCATGCCGGTGGACCGACAGGCACTGGCCTTGAAGAAGAAGGCCTGACATTCCGAGGAGGCGGGCCGCGCCCGCCCAGCGGCCTGGGACGCGCCGATCCGACAGCCGAGGCGCATGCCCCGGCCATGCGCTCAGCGAGCCCCCGGCTCCGCGGTCTGCGCCAATCCTTCGTCCCACGCGCCGCCCAGGGCCCGCACGAGCCGCACCGTGGCCTGGAAGCTGAGTGCGCGCACCTGCGTTTCCATGCGGCGGCTGCGCAGCTCGTTGCGTTGCGCATCCAGCAGCTCCAGCTGGCTGATCAGGCCATTGCGGTAGCGCGCACGCGACAGTGCCGTGGCCCGGCTGGCCGAAGCGACCGCCTGCGTCTCCGCACGCGCCTGGCCATCGAGCAGATGCAATGCCGACAACTGGTCCTCCACGTCCCGGAAGGCCACCAGGATCTGCTCGCGGTAGGCGTACAGCGCGGCGTCCATCTCCGCGGCCGCGGCGGCAATGGTGCCTTCGCGGCGGCCGTCGAAGATCGGCAGCGACAGCAGCGCTCCAATGCCCCAGGAACGCGCGGACCACTTGAACACGTCGGCCAGCTGCGACGAGGACACCCCGCCGCTGGCGGTCAGCTGCAGTTCCGGGAACCAGGCCGCCTGCGCAACCCCGACGCGCGCCTGCGCAGCCAGCAGCGACTCGCGCGCGGCACTCACGTCCGGCCGACGTGCCAGCACCGTGCTGGGCACCCCCGCCGGAATGACAGGAGGCACCCCCTGCAGCGGCTGCGCCGCTACCGAGAAGTTCGTCGCGACCTCGCCGACCAGCACGGCCAGCGCGTGCTCCAGCTCGGTGCGCTCACGCTGCACCGCAAAAGCCTGCGACTCCGCAGCGGCCTTCTCGGTGTGCACCCGCGCCACGTCCAGCTCCGCCACGTCTCCGGCCCGAAAGCGCGCTTGTGTGAGCTTGAGCGTGTCGGTAAAGGCCTGCACCGTGTCGTTGACGATCTGTTTTTCCGCATCGAGCGCGCGCAGGCCGAAATACGCCTGCGCAACTTCGGCCTGGATCAGGAGCTGCGCGCTGCGCAGCAGCGAGGACCGCGAGGCCGCGTCCAGCGAGGCCGCGTCGCTGGCCCGGGCGATCCTGCCGAACACGTCGGCCTCGTAGGACAAGCCAAGGCCGGCAAAGAACTGGCCGCCTGCGGTGGAGCCCGTGGCGGGCTGGGTTCCCCGGCTGGCACCGGCGGAGAACCCCAGCAGCGGCAGTCGGCGCGCCTCCACGGTGCGCAGCACCGCCCGCGCCTGCTGAAGGCGCGCCGCGGCCACTTGGATGCGGTCGTTGCGCTGCATGGCTTGCGCCTGCAGCGCGTCCAGCACGGGATCGGCGAAAGCTTTCCACCACTCGCCTGCCGGCGGCAGCACCGCCGGCGCCGCGGTGGTCCAGCGGCCCTCCGCCGGCGCGAAGGACGCGGGAACGGCCGGCAGCCGCGAGGCATCGATGGCCGGCGGCGAGGCGCAGCCGCCGGCTGCCAGCGCGCAGAGCATCGCACACAGGCGCCAGGAACTCGGGAGTGCGTTCATCAGTGGGCCTCCGCGCCAGCAGGCGCCGCGATCGCGGGCACGTGCCCGTGGTTCACCAGGGGGCGATTGCCGGCCAGCTTGCGCAGCAGCACGTAGAAGACCGGCGTCAGGAACAGGCCGAACACGGTCACGCCCAGCATGCCGCTAAAGACCGCCACCCCCATCGCGCGCCGCATCTCCGCGCCCGCACCGCTGGACAACACCAGCGGCAGCACGCCCATGATGAAGGCAATGGAGGTCATCACGATCGGGCGCAGCCGCAGGCGCGCGGCTTCGACTGCCGCCTGCACCGGCGTGCGGCCGGCGAACTCCAGTTCGCGCGCGAACTCCACGATCAGGATGGCGTTCTTGGCCGACAGCCCCACCAGCACCATCAGCCCGATCTGGGTGAAGATGTTGTTGTCACCCCCGGAGTACCAGACGCCCGCCATGGCTGCCAGCAGCCCCATCGGCACGATCAGGATGATGGCCAGCGGCAAGGTGAGGCTCTCGTACTGCGCGGCCAGCACCAGGAACACCAGCAAAACGGCCAGCGGGAACACCCAGCGGGTCGAGTCGCCGGCCAGGATCTCCTGGTAGGTCAGGTCCGTCCACTCGTACTCGACCCCGGGCGGCAGGGTCTTGGCGGCGATGCGCTTGACCGCGTCCTGCGCCTGGCCCGAGGAGTAGCCGGGCGCCGGATTGCCGTTGATGTCCGCCGAGATGAATCCGTTGTAGCGGATCGCCCGCTCGGGCCCGTAACTGGGCTTGACGTTGACGAACGCGGACAGGGGCACCATCTCGCCATTGCTGGATCGCACCTTCAGCTGCGCCACGTCATCGGGCTGCGAGCGGAACTGGGCATCCGCCTGCGCCCGCACGGTGTAGGTGCGGCCAAAGCGGTTGAAATCATTAACGTACAGGCTGCCCAGGTAGATCTGCAGGGTGTCGAACACGTCGGTGATCGCCACGCCCAGCTGGCGCGCCTTGGTTCGGTCGATGTCCGCGTACAGCTGCGGAACGTTGACCTGCAGGCTGCTCCACGTGCCGGTCAGCTCGGGCGCCTTGCGCGCCTCGGCCAGGAACGCCTTGGCCGCCGCATCGAGCTCCTCGTAGCCGAGGGAGGCGCGATCCTGCAGCTGCAGCTTGAAGCCACCGGTCGTGCCCAGTCCCTGCACCGGCGGGGGCGGGAACAACCCGATGGTGGCGTCTTGGATCTGGCCGTATTCCTTGTTCAGGCCGGCGACGATCGCCGCCGCGTTCTGGTCGGCACGCCGCCGCTCGGCAAAGGGCTTGAGCAGGATGAACACCACCCCGGCGTTGGCGCTGCGCGTGAAGCCGTTGATGGACAAGCCGGGGTATGCCGCGGCGTGTTCGACGTCCGGGTGCTTCATTGCGATCTCGCCCATGCGGCGGATCACCTCCTCCGTGCGGTCCAGGCTGGCGCCGTCGGGCAGCTGCGCGAAGCCCACCAGGTACTGCTTGTCCTGCACCGGCACGAACCCGCGGGGGACCGCCTGGAACAGGCCGGCTGTCACGACGGCCAGTCCCACGTACACGGCCATCATGAGCGCCTTGCGTCCGATCGCCTGGCGCACGCCGCCGCCATAGCGCTCGCCGCCGCGCTGGAACACCTGGTTGAAGCGCCGGAAGATGCCGCCGAGCGCGCGGTCCATTGCTCGCGTCAGCACGTCCTTGGGCTGGTCACCGGCGCGCAGCAGCAGCGCCGACAGCGCCGGTGACAGCGTCAGTGAATTGATCGCGGAAATCACGGTGGAGATGGCAATCGTGAGCGCGAACTGGCGATAGAACTGGCCGGCCAGGCCGCTGATGAAGGCAAGCGGTACGAACACCGCCACCAGCACCAGCGCGATCGCGACGATCGGGCCGGACACCTCCTTCATGGCCTGCAGCGTGGCCTCGCGCGGCGACAGTCCCGCATGGATGTTGCGTTCCACGTTCTCCACCACCACAATCGCGTCGTCCACGACGATGCCTACCGACAGCACCAGCCCGAAGAGGCTGAGCGCGTTGATGGAAAACCCCAGCAGGTACATGACCGCGAAGGTGCCGATCACCGACACCGGCACGGCCAGCAGCGGGATGATCGAGGCGCGCCACGTCTGCAGGAACAGGATCACCACCAGCACGACCAGCACCACGGCTTCCAGCAGCGTCTTGATCACCGACTTGATCGACTCGCGTACGAAAAGCGTCGTGTCGTACACGTCCGTCCTGTACTCCACGCCTTCGGGCATGGTTTTCTTCAGTTGCGCCATCTCGGCGCGCACGCCATCGGCGATCGCGATCGCGTTGGACCCTGGCGCGGCCAGCACCGCCACGGCCATCGCATCCTTGTTGTCCAGCAGCGAACGCAGCGAGTAGTCGGCTGCGCCCAGCTCGATGCGCGCGATGTCGCGCAGCCGGGTGACGGCGCCGTCGGCTTCCGTCTTGACGATGATGTCGCCGAATTCCTCCTCGGTCTGCAGCCGGCCCTGGGCGCTGACGGACAGCTGCAGGTCGGCGCCCTTGCTGGGCGAAGCGCCGATCGTGCCCACGGCTGCCTGAACGTTCTGTTCGCGCATCGCGCGCACCACGTGCGAGGCCGACAGCCCGCGCTGGGCCACCTTGTGCGGGTCGAACCACACGCGCATTGCGTAGTCGCCCGCGCCGTACAGCGCCACCTGGCCGACTCCCGGGACACGGGCGAGCCGGTCGCGCACATTGAGCAAGGCATAGTTGCGCAGGTAGTTGATGTCGTAGCGGCCGCCGGGCGACAGCAGGTTCACGATCAGCGTGATGTCCGGCGAGCTCTTGATCGTGGTGACTCCCAGGCGGCGCACTTCCTCGGGCAGGCGCGGCTCGGCCTGCGTCACGCGGTTTTGCACCAGCTGCTGCGCCTTGTCCGGGTCGGTGCCCAGCTTGAAGGTGACTACCAGCGTGAGCTGGCCATCGGCGGTGGACTGGCTGCTGAAATACAGCATGTCCTCCACGCCGTTGATCTGCTCCTCCAGCGGCGTGGCCACGGATTCGGCGATCACCTTGGGATTGGCTCCCGGATAGGCGGCGCGCACGACCACCGAAGGCGGCACCACTTCCGGATATTCCGCCACGGGCAGCAGCGGCAGCGCGATCAACCCGGCCAGCAGGATCAGCGTGGACAGCACGCCGGCAAACACGGGACGGTCGATGAAGAAGCTGGACAAGTTCATGAAAGCTCCAGTCGCGCTCAGGAACGCTTCCTCGCAGCGGCCTCGCTTGCCGCAGGTTCGTGCATCGATCCGTGCTGGGGGTCCACCAGCGTGCCAGGCCGCACCCGCTGCACGCCATTGACCACGATGCGCTCGTCACGCCGCAGCCCTTGGGTGATCACGCGCAGCCCATCGACGGTCGGCCCGAGGGTGACCTCGCGGTAGGCCACCTTGTTGTCGCTGCCTACCACCAGGACGAAGCGCTTGTTCTGGTCGGTTCCCACGGCGCGATCGGCCACCAGCAGTGCCTCGCGTGCTATGGCCTTGCCCAGCTGGACGCGCGCGAACTGGCCGGGGATCAGCGCGCCGTGCGGATTGGGAAAGCGGGCCCGCACGCGCACCGTGCCGCTGCGCGTGTCGACCTTGTTGTCGATCAGCTGCAGCGTGCCGGCGTAAGGCGTGCCTTCAGTGACCACGGTGCCCATGCGCACCGGGATGCGGTCGATCTGGCTGCGGTCGCCATCGACCCCGGGCACGTCCTGCAGCGCCCGCACCAGCACCTGTTCGTCCACATCGAAGCTCGCATAGATGGGATCCACCGACACCAGCGAAGACAACACCGGGGCGCCCGGTCCGGCGGCCACGAGGTTGCCGGCGGTCACCTCGAACTTGCCGATGCGCCCGGCAATCGGGGCGCGCACCTGGGTGTAGCCCAGGTTCAGCTGAGCCGAGGTAAGCGCCGCTTGCGCTGCGCGCACGTTGGCCTCGGCTTCGTGCAGGCTGTCGACGCGCTCGTCGAGCTCGCGCCCGGCGATTGCATTCTCCTCCCACAGGCGTTCGGCCCGCTCGTGTTCGCTGCGGCGGTTGGCCAAGCGCGCAGCCGCGGCGGCCAGCTGCGCCTGCGCGCGCTCCACATCCGCGGCGTACGGCGCGGGATCGATGGTTACCAGCAGGTCGCCGGCGCGCACCAGCGCACCCTCTCGAAAGTGCACGCTGTGCACCGCACCGGACACGCGCGACCGCACCTCGACCTGTTCGACCGCTTCCAGACGTCCGGAGAACTCGTCCCAGGCGGCCACCTGGGCCTGGACCACGGGGGCCACCGACACCCGCACGGCCGCCGGCGCCGGCGGCGGCTCCGATGCCGTGACCGAGAGGCCGGAGCTCACGGCGAAAACCGCGGCGCCCAGGAGGCAGGCGGCCAGCACACCGACGGCGGTGCGGGTCGTTCGGCGCTGCAATGCGATGAAGGTGTTCGGGGTGGCCATGGCGGTCAAGCATCCTGTTCGGGGATAAGGGGCTGCGCCCACAGCGCAGCGACGAGGGTGGCGGCCTTGAACCAGGCCTGCTCCATGCAGTCGATTTCCGTTCGCGCGTGCCCGTTGCGCGCCAGGAACGGGCGCAACGTGACCGTGAGCGGAAGGACCAGGCCCACGATGCTGCGCAGGTGCGCGGCATGGGCCGCCGCGGCGTCTGGGATCACCGGGGCGGAATCACGCGCGTGCCGCAGCCGCTCGTGGTGCTGGTGGTCCAGCCAGGCGCGGTCGTAAGCGGCGGCCGTGACGTCGAGCATCCAGGTGGCCAGCCGCCGCCGCAGCGCCTGCACGTACACCGCTTCCGGCAAAGCGGTCGTGCGGGTGAGGTACGGAGTGCGCTTGGGTTTGCACGCCAGGGAGCCGTACCAGGTATCCAGCACGTCATCCACCTGCTCCTGCAGCACGGCGTGCACCTGCCGCAGCCAACCGATTTCTTCCGGCCCGAAGAACAGCGTGTCCTTCAGGCCCTGGAAGCTCTCGTCGCTCATGGGACACCGCTGCGGCGGGGTGCCACTGACGCCGTCGCACTGCCCGCGGGTGGTGGCCTCTGCGCGCATCAGCGGGCTAGCTTGCTGGCGGTCTCCGCCACCCGGCGCCCCTGGTAGCGTGCGCCTTCGAGCTCCACCTCGCTGGGCATGCGCGCGCCGTCGCCGCCGGCAATCGTGCTGGCGCCGTACGGCGTGCCCCCGTGGGCTGAGCCGATCCCCGACTGGCCGGCAAAGCCGTAGTCCAGGCCGACGATCACCATGCCGAAGTGAAGCATGTTCGTGATGATGGAGAACAAGGTGGTCTCCTGGCCGCCGTGCTGGGTGCCGGTGCAGGTGAAAGCCGAGCCCACCTTGCCGTTGAGCGCACCGCGAAACCACAGGCCACCGGCCTGCTCCAGGAAGCTGCCCATCTGCGATCCCATGCGGCCAAAACGGGTGCCGGCGCCGATCACGATCGCGTCGTACTCGGCCATCTCCTCCACCGTGGCCAGGGGCGCACGCTGGTCCAGCTTGAAGCCGGAACTCTTGGCCAGCGCCTCGGGCACGAGCTCGGGCACGCGCCGGACCGCGACCTCTGCGCCGGCTGCCTGTGCGCCTTCGGCGACGGCATAGGCCATCGTTTCGACATGCCCGTAGGCGGAGTGGTAAAGAACCAGGACTTTTGCCATGCGTCAGCTCCAGAGGATGTGGACCCCCATGATGGAAAACGTCGACGCCGTGCAAGTCCTCCGGAAGTCGCATGCGCTCTCCGCCTGAAGCAGCACGCCGGACTGATCCCTGGCCGCTGCTCAGTCGATGCGCGCCTCGAATTCGCCCCGGAAATGCCGCAGCATCGCGCGCACCGGCATCGCGGCGGAGTCGCCGAGCGCGCAGATGGTGCGGCCCTGGATGTCCTGCGCCACGGAGTCCAACAGGGTCAGGTCATTCGGGCGGCCGCGGCCGCCCTGGATGCGCGCCAGTACGCGCCACAGCCAGCCCGTGCCTTCGCGACAGGGCGTGCACTGGCCGCAGGACTCGTGCATGTAGAAGTAGGCCAGGCGCAGAAGGGTTTCGACCATGTCGCGCGTCTCGTCGATCACGATCACCCCGCCCGAACCGAGCATGGACCCGGCCTTGGCGAGGGAGTCGTAGTCCATCGTGCAGTTCATCATGATGTCGGCCGGCAGCACCGGCGCCGACGACCCGCCGGGGATGACGGCCTTGAGCTTCCTGCCGCCCTTCACGCCGCCGCACACTTCGAGCAGCTTGGAGAAAGGCGTTCCCAGCGGGATCTCGCAGTTGCCCGGCAGCTCCACGTCGCCCGACACCGAGAAGATCTTGGTGCCCCCGTTGTTCGGCTTGCCGCATTCCAGGTAAGCCTGGCCGCCGTTGCGGACGATCCAGGGCACCGCCGCAAAGGTCTCGGTGTTGTTGATCATGGTCGGCCTGCCATACAGGCCGAAGCTCGCGGGGAACGGCGGCTTGAATCGGGGCTGCCCCTTCTTGCCTTCGAGCGACTCCAGCAGCGCGGTTTCCTCGCCGCAGATGTAGGCGCCCCAGCCGTGGTGCGCGTGCAGCTGGAACGAGAAGTTCGAACCCAGGATGTTGTTGCCCAGGTAGCCGGCCGCGCGCGCTTCCTCCAGCGCTTCCTCGAAACGCTCGTACGCATTGAAGATCTCTCCGTGGATGTAGTTGTAGCCCGCGGTGATGCCCATTGCGTAGGCGGCAATGATCATCCCTTCGATCACGATGTGCGGGTTGTGCAGCAGGATGTCGCGGTCCTTGAAGGTGCCCGGCTCGCCCTCGTCGGAGTTGCACACCAGGTACTTCTGCCCGGGGAACTGGCGCGGCATGAAGCTCCACTTCAGGCCCGTGGGGAAACCGGCGCCGCCGCGGCCGCGCAGCGCGCTTTCCTTGACGGTGGCGATCACCTGGTCCTGCGTCAGGCCCTCAGCAATGATCTTGCGCAGCGCCTGGTAGCCGTCTCGCGCCTCGTAGTCCTTCAGGCGCCAGTTGGTGCCGTCCAGGCCCGCATAGATCTGCGGGTTGATGTGGCGGCCGTGGAAGCAGGTCTGCACGCCGGTGGCCTGGAACTGCTGCAACACCTGGGCGGCGTTCATTGCGACGCTCCCTTCAAGCCGTCGACCAGCTGGTCCAGCTTGTCGTTGCTCATGAAGCTGCACATCACGCGGTCGTTGACCAGCATCACGGGCGAGTCGGCGCAGGCGCCCAGGCACTCGTTCTGCTGCAAGGTGAACATGCCGTCGGGGGTGGTCTCGCCCATCTGGATGCCCAGCTTGCGCTGCAGGTGCTGCAGGGCCTTGTGGCCGTCGCCCAGCTGGCAAGGGAGGTTGGTGCACACGTTCAGCTTGTACTTCCCGACCTCTCGCTGGTTGTACATGTTGTAGAAGGTGACCACCTCGTGCACGGCAATGCGTGGCATGCCCAGGTGGTCGGCGACTGCTTGCTCGCTGTCGGGCGACACGAAGCCCTGTTCGTGCTGCACCATGGCAAGGCATGCCATCACGGCCGACTGCCTCCTGTCGGGCGGGTACTTGGCGACGGCGCGATCGAAGCGTTCGACGAGTTCGGGGTGCATGGCAAGTGGCAGGCTGCTGAAGGACCGTCCACGTTCCCATCCGCGATGGGCGACGTGAAGCAGCCGGTGGCCTGCGCGCGGGTCCATCCAAAGCGGCACCCTTCGCTGCTGCCAACGACCACCGAAACCAAGGTGGAATGGCGCTGCGTGCGCGGCTCGGTTCTGATGCGGCTGCCCCCACCCGCTCAGGAGCTTCCGATGACCCGCAGCCCGCGGCAAGAAGGCCGCACATGACGCGCTCCGTCCTGCCCACCCCGCGTGCCGAAGACGATCCGGCCACCCGGCGCCGGCACATCACCGCCATCGTGGCGGCGTCTTCCGGCAACCTGGTCGAATGGTTCGACTTCTACGTCTACGCCTTCTGCGCCATCTACTTTGCGCCCGTGTTCTTCCCGGCCGCGGATCCGACCGCGCAGCTGCTCCAGACTGCCGGCGTTTTCGCCGCCGGCTTCCTCATGCGGCCCATCGGAGGCTGGTTGTTCGGTCGGATTGCCGACCGGCATGGCCGCAAGACGTCCATGCTGCTGTCGGTGCTGCTGATGTGCGGTGGCTCCCTGTTGATCGCCTGCCTGCCCTCCCACGCCGCCGTGGGTGCCTGGGCGCCGGCGCTGCTGTTGGCGGCACGGCTGCTGCAGGGGCTGTCCGTGGGCGGCGAGTACGGCACAACCGCCACTTACATGAGCGAGGTAGCGCTGAGCGGACGTCGCGGCTTCTACTCCTCGTTCCAGTACGTCACGTTGATCGGCGGGCAGCTCGCCGCCGTCTTGTTGATCGTGGTGCTGCAACAGCTGCTGGACGATCACCAGATGCGCGATTGGGGCTGGCGCATCCCGTTCTTCGTGGGTGCCATGGGTGCGGTGGTTGCCATGGTGCTGCGCCGCAGCCTGCACGAGACCTCGACCGCGCAGTCGCGCGGTGACGCCGGCGCCGGCCAGATCACCGAGCTTTGGCAGCAGCACCGCCCGGCCTTCCTGACGGTGCTCGGGTACACCGCCGGCGGCTCGCTGATGTTCTATACCTTCACCACCTACATGCAGAAGTATCTTGTCAACTCCGCCGGGATGTCGGTCGGCACGGCCAGCAAGGTGATGACCGGCTGCCTGCTGGTGTTCATGTGCCTGCAGCCGGTGTTCGGCGCGATGTCGGACCGCATCGGGCGGCGCAACAACATGCTGCTGTTCGGACTGCTCGGCGCCGTGGTGACGGTACCCATCTTCGCGGCGCTGGAGATGGTGCGCAATCCGTACGGGCAGGCCGCGCTGATCATGGCTGCGCTCACCGTGGTGAGCCTTTACACGTCCATCAGCGGCATCGTCAAGGCGGAGCTGTTTCCGCCCAACGTGCGCGCGCTCGGGGTCGGGCTTTCCTACGCCCTGGCTAACGCGGTGTTCGGGGGCTCGGCGGAGTACGTGGCGCTGGCACTGAAGTCCGCCGGGCACGAGCGCGTCTTCTACGGCTATGTCACCTTGATGATGGTGATCGTGCTGCTGGTCAGCCGCCGCATCCCCAAGAAGCCACCGTACTTGCATTCGGAGCGCTGACCGCCGCGCTTGCCAAGCGCAATTGATCCGTTGGATGCAAGAGCGCGCAACGCCATGTACCGTCCACTGCTGACCCTCAACGCGGGCATGTTCGCCCTCGGCACAGGCAGCTTCGTGATTGCGGGAATCCTCGGCCAGATTGCGGCGGAGCTCGATGCTTCGGTGGCGGCCACCGGCCAGATGGTGACGTTGTACGCACTCAGCTACGCCCTGCTCTCGCCGCTGATCGCTGCGACGACGGCGAACTGGCCACCCCGGCGCCTGCTGCTCAGCGCCCTGGCGATCTTCACGCTCGGCAATCTGCTGACGGCCGTGGCAACCTCCTTGGGCATGGTGCTCGCGAGTCGCGTGATCGCCGGCATGGGCGCAGCGATCTACAGCCCCACAGCCACCACCGCGGCCGCCATGCTGGTGCCGCCGGCGCAGCGGGGCCGCGCCCTGTCCATCGTTCTGGCCGGACTCTCAGGCGCCACCGCGCTGGGCGCCCCGATCGCCACGGCCCTGGGTGGCTTCGGAGGATGGCGCGTCACCATGGCTTTCGTCACCGCCGTGGGCGCCACTACTGCGCTGTCCATCTGGCGCTTGCTGCCCGTCATGGCCAGCCCGCCGCCGATGGCGCTGCGCCAGCGCCTGGCACCCCTGCGCGACCCACGCATCCTCCCGGTGATCCTCACCACGCTGGTCGCGTATTCCGGCTTCTTTGCTGTCTACACCTACATCGCACCCGTTTTTGCGCGCGCCACCGGCGGCCAGGCGAACTCCCTCGCGCTGCTGCTCATGATCTGGGGCGTGGCCGCCACCATCGGCAACCTGGTGGCCGGCGCCCTCAGCGACCGTTTTGGCACGCGCTGGGCCATCAATGGGACCCTCGCGGCCGGGTCGCTGAACTTCCTGCTGCTGCACTGGTCCGCCGCCAGCTTTCCGACGGCCGTGGCCGCCGTCGTCGTCTGGGGCATCTGCGGCTGGGGCTTGCACGTTCCGCAGCAGCATCGCCTGATCGGCCTGGCGCCGGCGTCGGCACCGGTGCTGCTGGGACTCAACACGGCAGCCATGTACACGGGGATCTCCGTGGCTGCCGTTACCGGCGGCGCCGTGCTGGCCCGCTTTGGGGCCATCGGCATCGGCTTTACGGCGGCAGTGCTGGTCGCCAGCGGCCTGCTCTGTGCGGAATGGGCCGCCAAGCGCATGTCGCGGACCGGGCCTGTGGTGGCCTGAGCGCCCCCGCACGCGGGCCGCCAACGAAGACGCTCCAGCCGCGACGGGGCAGCTGGAGCGTCTGCGCCCGCCTGCTCAGGCGGCCTTGGCCGCGGGGAGCTGCCAGTCGGGGCGCACGTAGTGGCAGGTGTACCCGTTGGGACGCTTTTCCAGGTAATCCTGGTGCTCCTTTTCTGCAAGCCAGAAGTCGCCCACCGCAGTGACTTCGGTCACCACCTTGCCCGGCCAGCGACCGGACGCGTCCACGTCAGCAATCGTCTCGTGCGCCACCCGCTTCTGTTCCTCGCTGGTGAAGAAGATCGCCGAGCGGTAACTCGTGCCGAGGTCGTTGCCTTGGCGATTGAGCGTGCTGGGGTCGTGGATCTGGAAAAAGAACTCCAGGATCCGCCGGAAGCTGGTTCGCTGAGGGTCGAACAGGATCTCGATGGCCTCCGCGTGCCCCGCGTGGTTGCGGTAGGTGGCGTCTCGCGTGGCGCCGCCGCTGTACCCGACGCGGGTGGACACCACGCCCTCGAGCTTGCGGAACAGGTCCTGCATGCCCCAGAAGCAGCCGCCCGCAAGCACTGCACGTTCGTGGTTCATGGCGCCTCCGCGACTTGGTCCAGGTACGCGCCGTAGCCCTCGGCTTCCATGTCCTTGCGGTGCACGAAGCGAAGCGCGGCGGAGTTGATGCAGTAGCGCAGGCCCCCCTCATCGGGCGGCCCGTCCGGGAACACGTGCCCTAGATGGCTGTCAGTGTCCATGGAGCGCACTTCCGTGCGCACCATGCCGTGGCTTGCATCGCGCAGCTCCTGCACGTGGGCCGGATCGATCGGACGGGTGAAGCTGGGCCAGCCGGTACCCGAATCGAACTTGTGCGCCGAGGCGAACAGCGGCTCGCCGGACACCACGTCGACGTAGATCCCCGGCTCCTTGTTGTGCAGGTACTCGCCCGTGCCAGGCGCTTCGGTCGCGTCCTGCTGCGTGACGCGGTACTGCTGCGGCGAAAGCTGGCGGACCCGCTCGGGGTCCTTGAGGTACTTGGGCATTGAACGTTTTCTCCTGATCTGGGATGGACCTCCGGGCCGGCGAACCCACTCGCACGACCCGCAGACCTGGACAGCGTGGCCCAGGTACCAGCGTATATGGAGTGCGATGCTGCATGGGCGTAGTAGACCAAGGTTGCACCCGCGGCTCAGCGCAAAGTGGGCTGCCGCCGCGCGCCGGCCAGCAGCGCGCGCGCCCCTGGACTGCCCTCCACCGGCAGGCCTTCGCCCAGCCAGGCCCGGATTCCCCCGGCAAGCGCGTACGCTGTGAAGCCGCGGGTGCGCAGCATCGCAGCGGTGCGTGCCGCGGACACATCATCCGCGCAATCGCAATAAACCACCAGCACGACGTCGTGGTCGCGGCGCGCCACGTCATGGCTGAAGGCCTCGCCATAGGCCGAGAGAGCGCCAGGAAGCCGCTGGTGCGCAGCCAGCTCCGGCGCGCGCGCGTCCACGAACTGGAACTGCGCGCCGCGTCGCGCCATCTCCACGACCTGCCCCGGGGTGAGCTTCGGGCTTGTCAGCGCGGCGCGCTTGAGCATCAGGCGGCGCAGCACCAGCCAGCCTGCGTACGCGGCAACCGCGACGCCTGTCGCCGGCACGGCCAAGGCGCCGAGTTCGTACAGCGCCGCGACGATGCGGGCGACTTGGCTGTGCAACAGCCATCCGCCGGCGATGCCGCATGCGACCCATCCGACAGTCCCGGCCAGGTTCAGGATCGTGAACTTCCCCGCACGCATCCCCAGCGCGCCGGCCAGCGGGGGTGCCAGGCCCGACACGCCCGGGATGAACTTCGCCAGCAGCACGGTGGCTGCACCACGGCGCAGGAAGTCCAGTTCGCTCCTGCCGATGCAGATGTCCGGCGAGATCGACAGCTTGCACACCAGCGCCAGCATGCGCCGACCGTAACGACGCCCCGCGGCGAACCAGAGCGCATCACCGAGCGCCGCTGCCGCGCAGGCCGCCAGCGCCGCGGCGAGCGCGAAGCCCGCGTCCTGCGCCCCGCGTGCACCCGCCAGCAGCAGCAGCGGCAGCGCAGGCACCGGTACGCCCATGCGCTTGACGAACACGACCACCGGAATGCCAAGGACCCCATAGTGGTGGAACAACTGCAACGCGTCATGCATGGCGCCAAGCTCCTTCGCGACCAGGGGCTCCTGCCCGCCGGATTCATCGGGGTGCGCCTGCCGGCTTGCAACCATGCCGCGCTTCTGCTGCAGGTATACGGCCAGCCGTGCGCGAACGGCTGCATCGCTCGTGCCATTCGCGCCTCGGCCGGAAGTGCACTCTCCGCGGCTGCACCAACCATCCGGAAGTTGCAGGTCGCCCATGGCCCTGGGTCGGATGGTGCCGCGGACGGCGCCGCCAAGAATCGGCCCGTTCCAACACCCATGGGGCTGCGATGCACCGGAAAAAAAGCCTGCTCACGATCGCCTTGCTCGGCTGCTTTGCGGCGAGCAGCGCGGGGGCGACCACCTCGGTGGCGCTGCCCGACTGGTTGTTCACCGAAGGCGGCTGGGCGGACCACGGGGGCGTGGGCGCCGTCGGCATGGGCTGGCACCTGCCGTGGTCGCGGGCGACCGCCTCCGGGCGGTTCAGCACGCGCTTGGAGGCCCACGTGGCGCGTTGGTGGCTGCAGCCGCCGGGCGGCAGTTCCTGGCAGGGCTACCAGTTCGTGCTCCTGCCGCTGCTGCGGCACACTTGGCTGACCACCACGGTGCCCGTGTTCGTCGAAGGCGGCATTGGCCTGAGCTATCTGGACCAGCAGCGCCCGCATGGGGGCAGCTTCGAGGCCACCCGCTGGAACTTCCACGACACGCTGGCGGTGGGCCTGCAGTTCGGCGAACACCGACAGTACGAACTCAGCCTGCGGCTGGTGCACCAGTCCAACGGCGGCGTCCACAAGCCGAATCCGGGAATGAACAGCGCCCAGGTCCGCTGGGCGGTGTCCTTCTGAGAACAGGCGCAGTGCCGCCGGCAGGTGCCGGCGTGCGCGACCGCCCTACTTGGCCAGGGCGGCCTGCGGCGGGTTGCGGAAGCCGACGGCGATCCGGTTGTAGGTGTTCATCAGGCCAACGGCCAGGGTCAGGTCGACCAGTTCCTTGTCGCCGAACACGGCACGCGCTGCCTGGTAGTCATGGTCCGGCACGCCCGTGTCGGCCACGCGCGTGACCGACTCGGCCCAGGCGAGCGCGGCACGCTCGCGTGCGTCGAACAGCGGTCCTGCCT
>DATAGN010000203.1:0-3139 GCA_036263715.1 Ramlibacter sp. | reverse complement strand
AGTGCTGCTCAACGAGTCGAACCCGTCGCACCCCATGTTCTGGTCCACGACGGTGGCCACCTGCACGGCGCTGAATCTCGATCCCGTGCGCATTATCGCGAATGCACCGACCGAGTTGCCGGGCGCCTTCTCGCAGGCTGCCAGGGCGCAGGCGCAGGGCGTCGTCGTCGTCGCAGACGGGATGTTCCTGAACGAGCGCACGCGGATCGGGGAGCTGGTTCGCGCGTCCAGGCTGCCCGCCGCCTTCGGCTTGCGCGAGCATGTCCTGGCTGGCGGGCTGGTCAGCTATGCGTCCGACCTGCGGCGGAACCACAGGCACGCGGCGTCCTTTGCCGACAAGATCCTTCGCGGTGCCAGGCCGGGGTTGATCCCCGTCGAGCAGCCCTTGAAGTTCGACCTGGCGATCAACCTGGCAGCGGCGAGATCGCTGGCCATCACCATCCCTCAGTCGGTGTTGATCCGCGCCGACGAATTGGTGGGTTGAGGGCCCGACCGCATCGCGTCCGACTGCTCACGCAGAGGGCACCACCCGCCCCGGATTCAGGATGTTCTTCGGATCCAGCGCCTTCTTCAGCGACTGCATCAGCGCGATCGCCACCGGGCTCTTGTAGTCCGGCAGCTTCCCCACCTTCAGCGCGCCGATGCCGTGCTCGGCGGAGATGGACCCATCGAAGCGACGCACCTGGTCGTACACCAGCGTGTTCACCTGCTCCTCGTGGTCGCGCAGGAAGGCCTTCATGTCGCCACCCTCCGGCGCCTGCACGTTGTAGTGCAGGTTGCCGTCGCCCAGGTGGCCGAAGTTCACCAGCCGCACGCCGGCGATCTCGCGCTGCAACAGTGCGTCGGTTTCCACGCAGAAGTCGGGAATGCGCGACACCGGGATGGAGATGTCGTGCTTGATGTTCAGCCCTTCCTCGGCCTGCGCCAGCGGGATCGACTCGCGGATGTGCCACAGCTGGTGCGCCTGCGCGATGTTCTCGGCCACCACGGCGTCGGCCACGCAGCCGTCCTCCAGCGCCAGCTCCAGCAGGCGCTCGAACTGGCCGCGCGCATGTTCCTCCGACTCCTGGTCCGAGTTCTCCAGCAGCACGCAGTACGGGAACTGCTCGTACAGTGGCACGCGCAGCTGCGCCATGTGCTTCGCCACCAGTGACAGCGCGAACTGCCCCATCACCTCGAAGCCGGTGAGCCCGGCGCCCAGGTGCTTGTGCGCCAGCCCCAGCAGCGTGACGGCCGCTTCCATCGACGGCACCGCGGCCCAGGCGGTGAGCGTCGCCGCCGGTTGCGGGTACAGCTTCATCGTGGCCCCGGTGATGACGCCCAGCGTGCCTTCGCTGCCGATGAAGAGATCCCTGAGGTCGTAGCCGGTGTTGTCCTTGCGCAGGCCGGTGAGGCCGCTCCAGACCTCGCCCTGCGCCGTCACCACCTCGAGGCCCAGGCACAGCTCGCGCGTGTTCCCGTAGCGCAGCACCTGCGTGCCGCCGGCATTGGTGGCCAGGTTGCCGCCGATGGTGCAGCTGCCTTCGGCGGCCAGCGACAGCGGGAACAAAAGGTCCGCGTCCGCCGCGGCCTGTTGCAGGTTCTGCAGGATGCAGCCGGCGTCGACGGTCATGGTCAGGTTGGCCGCGTCCACTGAACGCACGCGGTTCATGCGCGTGAGGCTCAGCACGATCTCGCGGCCGGACTCGTCGGGCACGCCGCCGACCACCAGGCCGGTGTTGCCGCCCTGCGGCACGATCGGCGTGCCGGCAGCGGCGCAGGCGCGCACCACTTGCGCCACTTCGTCGGTGCTGGCCGGGCGCACCACGGCCAGCGCCTTGCCGCGGGTGCGCTTGCGCCAGTCCATCTCCCAGGCGGCGAGGTCGCCCTCGGTCAGGACGTTGGCCGCGCCGACGAGGGCGCGCAATTGGGAGATCAGCTCAGTCATGTTTGGGTTTGCGCAGTCGCGTGCGCACGTGCAGGCCGCAGGCGACGAAGAGGACGAGGGTCAATGCCACTTCGAGCATTGCCGGCGCGCCTTCGTTCCAGCGCACCACGCCTTCCATGAAATAGGGCCACACCAGCAGGCTGACCCAGCGGTAGGTGTACATGCGGCGCTTGAGCAGTCCCGCGACCGGGATGCACAGGGGCAGCACCTTCAGGACCCACAGGCTCGGCGTGGCGGGCAGCCACAGCTCCCAGGCGAGCCCCAGCACGATCAGTCCCAGCAGGCTGGCGACCGCGGTCCAGCGGGTGGCTTCGACGGCGGGCGCGGCGGGGGCGGGAACTGCTTGCATGCGGTGTTCGTGGAGGGGACTGGCATCATAGCGAGCCATGACTCCCAGCCGGCTGCTTGCCGACCTCGCACGCTTTCCCTGGCTGACGACGGCGCAGACGGTGCGCGAGCGCTTCCGCGAAGACCGCCTGGGCGTCACCGCCAGCAGCCTGACCTTCACCACCACCATCGCGCTGGTGCCTTTCTTCGCGGTGGTGCTCGCGCTGTTCACCGCCTTCCCCATCTTCGGCAAGATGCAGCAGACGCTGCAGTCCTGGCTGGTGCAAAGCCTGGTGCCGGATGCGATCGCCCGGCAGGTGCTCGGATACCTGACGCAGTTCGCCGGCAAGGCCAGCCGGCTGGGCGGCGTAGGCTTGGCAGCGCTGGTGGCCAGCGTCTTTGCGCTGGTGCTCACCATCGACCGCACCTTGAACGGCATCTGGCGCGTGCGCCGTACGCGGCCGCTGATGCTGCGCCTGCTGATCTACTGGGCGGCGCTCACGCTCGGGCCGCTGCTGATGGCCGCGAGCCTGGGAACGAGTTCCTACCTGATCTCGGCTTCGCGCGGCCTGGTCGAGGCGGTGCCCGGCGTGGTCAGCTTCGCGATCAACGCCTTCGAATTCCTGCTGCTCGCCGCCGCCCTCTCCGCCATGTACTACGTGGTGCCGTACACGCCGGTCAAGCGCGCGCATGCGCTCGCGGGCGGCGTCTTCGCCGCGGTGGGCATCGAGGCCGCGAAGCGCCTGCTCGCCTGGTACATCGGCACCGTGCCGACGGTGTCGGTGGTGTACGGCGCCTTCGCGACGCTGCCCATCCTGCTGGTCTGGATCTACATCGCGTGGGTCATCGTGCTGCTGGGAGCCGTGATCGCCGCCTACCTGCCCA
>DATAGN010000202.1:0-17466 GCA_036263715.1 Ramlibacter sp. | reverse complement strand
AAGATGGGTTTCGCCATCGCGCGGGCGGCCCGCGCCGCGGGCGCGGATGTGGCGCTCGTGGCCGGGCCCGTGTCCGTGCCCACGCCGCGGGGCGTGCGCCGCATCGACGTGAAGTCGGCGCGCGACATGCTGGCCGC
Source organism: Ramlibacter sp. (assembly GCA_036263715.1). Classification (GTDB taxonomy): domain Bacteria; phylum Pseudomonadota; class Gammaproteobacteria; order Burkholderiales; family Burkholderiaceae_C; genus Ramlibacter. The sequence goes on along the minus strand of DATAGN010000202.1, from coordinate 17,329 downwards.
CACGCAGGCGGAAACACCGGATGCGCACATCTTCATCGCTGCCGCCGCCGTGGCCGACTGGCGGCCGGTTGCCGAGGCCGACCAGAAGATCAAGAAGGACGGCAGCGGCGACGCGCCGACGGTGAGGTTCACCGAGAACCCGGACATCCTCGCCACCGTGGCGAAGAGCGAGCGTGCGCAGAGCAGGGCGCTCTTCTGCGTCGGCTTCGCGGCCGAAAGCCACGAGCTCGTGAAGCACGCCACGGCCAAGCGCGAACGCAAGGGCATCCCGCTGCTGGTGGGCAACATCGGCCCGCTCACCTTCGGGCAGGACGACAACCAGATGCTGCTGGTGGACGCGCAGGGCGTGCTCGAACTGCCGCGCGCCTCCAAGACCGAATGCGCGCGCCGGCTGGTCGCCGAGATCGCGCGCCGCCTTCCTTCCTGAACCACGAACATGCAAGTCGACGTCAAGATCCTCGATCCGCGCATGGCGGACCAGCTGCCCGCCTACGCCACTCCGGGCAGCGCCGGACTGGACCTGCGCGCCTGCCTCGACGCGCCGCTGACCCTGCAACCCAACGCCTGGCAGCTCGTGCCCACCGGCATCGCGATCTGGCTCAAGGATCCGGCGTATGCCGCACTGATCCTTCCGCGCTCGGGCCTGGGCCACAAGCATGGCATCGTGCTGGGCAACCTCGTCGGCCTCATCGACAGCGACTACCAGGGCCAGCTGATGGTGAGCGCCTGGAACCGCAGCGACGTCGCCTTCACGCTGCAACCGATGGAACGCCTGGCCCAGCTGGTGATCGTGCCCGTGGTGCAGGCCTCGTTCAACGTGGTGCAGGACTTCCCGCCCACCGAGCGCGGTGCGGGCGGCTACGGTTCCACCGGGAAGAGCTGATGGACGGTTGCGTGGGCAGCCACTGACACACTGTCCATCGCGCTCCTACGCCAAGCTGCGCTGATGGCTTCGCCTGCGCGGCAGCCCCTCCCGCTTCAATGGCTGCACAGGCGGTGCCCGCGGTGGGCTGTCGCCGACTTGTTCAGCGAACGAAGGAGAATTTTCATGCGCAAACTCATCACGCTCGTGGCTGGCGGCATGGCCGCGGCAGTGCTTGCCGGCTGCTCGTCCTATGGCCCGACCTATCCCGTGGCGACCAACACGGTCTCGACCTACCCCGCTGCTTCGTATCCCGTTGCCGGCATGGAATACGGCCGCATCGTGAACATCGAGTACATGCCGGTCGGCACCAATGCTCCGCGCGGCCCGAACATCCTGGGCGCCGTGGTCGGCGGCCTGGCCGGTGCGGTGCTGGGCAACCAGATCGGCGGCGGCTCGGGCCGTACGGCCGCGACGGTGCTGGGCGGCGTGGCGGGTGCCGCGGTGGGCAACCAGGTCATGCGCAACCAGCAGGGCGTGCTCACGCAGCCCGGCTATCGCATCACCATGCAGTCCGACCAGGGCGTGATCCGCACGTTCGAAGTGCCGGCGACCGGTGACCTGCGCGTCGGCGACCGCGTGCGCGTCGACAACGGCGTGATCTATCGCGGCTAAGCGACTCTCCTCGTCAGGGAGAAACGCCCGGCTTCGGCCGGGCTTTTTTTCGGCTGTGAAGAAGCCGCCACGCGCCAAGAAGTGAACGCAGAGGACGCAGAGGTACGCAGAACGCGCAGAGAAAACCAGACAAGAATTCTTGTTTGCGTCCTCTGCGTAACCTCTGCGAACTCTGCGTTCACCCTGGGCGCGCGGCACCCCGTGGGTCAGTCGGCAATGCGGAAGAACCCCGTCCCCAGCGTCCCCGCGCCGGTCTCCGCTTCCGTCGCCTCGCGCACGGACTCCACCTTCAGGTGCAGTCGCAGCGCGATGCCCGCCAGCGGATGGTTGCCGTCCAGGACCACGTGCTCGGGATAGATCTCGGTGACGGTGTACAGCAGGTTGCGCGGCGCATCGCCGCTGGTGGCGCCCGGCGGCAGGCCTTCGAAGGTCATGCCTTCCTCCAGCTCCTTCGGGAACACCGTGCGCGGTTCGAGGAAGACGCGTTGCTCGTCGTAGTCGCCGAACGCGTCTTCCGGCTCCAGGTGCAGGTCCACGCGGTCGCCCGGCTCGTGGCCCTGCAGCGCGTCCTCGATCTTGGCGAGCAGGTCGCGGCCGCCCACGAGGAACTCCACCGGTTCGTCCAGCCGATCGAGCTCTTCACCCAGCGTGTCCTTGAGCGTCCAGGTCAGCGCGACGACGCAGTGCGGTGTGATTTCCATAGGAGAATTGTCTCAGTTCCCCATGAACGCCACACGACCCACGCCGCTGCTGGGCGGACTCACCCCCGCGCAGTTCATGCGCAAGCACTGGCAGAAAAAGCCGCTGCTCGTGCGCAACGCCATCCCGGGCTTCCAGCCGCTGCTGACGCCGCGCGAGCTGTTCACGCTGGCCGGGCAGGACGAGGTCGAATCCCGCCTGGTTGTCCACGAGGGCGCCAATTGGCGGCTGCAACGCGGGCCATTCGCCCGCCGGGCGCTGCCTGCGCTCAGGCAACCCGGCTGGACCCTGCTGGTGCAGGGGGTCGACCTGCACGATGCCCGTGCCCACGCGTTGCTGCACGGCTTTTCCTTCCTGCCGGCTGCGCGCCTCGACGACCTGATGGTCAGCTATGCCACCGACCAGGGCGGGGTCGGGCCGCACTTCGACAGCTACGACGTCTTCCTGCTGCAGGCGCAGGGGCAGCGCCGCTGGCGCATCGGCCGCAAATCGGACTTCGTGCTGCAGCCTGACGTGCCCCTGAAGATCCTGGCCAACTTCGAGGCCGAGGAAGAGTACGTGCTCGAGCCCGGCGACATGCTCTACTTGCCGCCCCGCTACGCGCACGACGGCATTGCCCAAGGCGAGTGCCAGACCTATTCGATCGGCTTTCGCGCCCCTGCGCGCGCCGAGCTCGCGCGCGAGCTGCTGCAGCGCATGGCCGACGCCGCGGGCGAGCAGGAAGAGGGCGAGCCTCGCCTGTACCGCGATGCGGACCAGCCCGCCACCGAGGCACCGGGCGCGATTCCCGAAGGCCTTGCGCAGTTCGCGCGGGACGCACTGGCCTCGGCCCTGAAGGACCCCGACGCGTTGCAACGCGCCCTGGGCGAGTACCTCAGCGAACCCAAGGCCAACGTCTGGTTCGAGCCCGCCGCGGCGCCGCGGCGCCTGCGCACGCTGGTGCTGGACGCGCGCACCCGCATGCTGCACGATGGTCGCCACGTGTTCATCAACGGCGAGGCCTGGCGCGCCGCGGGCAAGGACGCCATGCTGATGCGCCGCCTGGCCGATCGCCGCCGGCTCGAGGAGCGCGAGCTCGCCGGCGCCAGCGCCGCCGCCCGCGAACTGCTGCAGTCGTGGTGCGAAGCCGGGTGGGCACATGCAAATGGAGGTCACGATGGCTGAAGAGGATGCAGGACCAGGGACCACGCCGGCAGCCGGCCTGCCGTCGCGGCGCTTCGAGGGACGCGAGGACTTTCGCCAGCTGGTGCGCGATGCACTGGCGACCGCCGCCCGCGATGGCTGGCGCGAAATCATCCTGAGCGACGCCGATTTCCAGGACTGGCCGCTCGGCGAACGGACCGTGGTCGAGTCGCTGCTCGCCTGGTCGCGCTCGGGCCGGCGCATCGTGCTGCTCGCGCGTCGCTACGACGACGTCCTGCGGCAGCAGCCGCGCTTCGTGCAGTGGCGCCGGACCTGGTCGCACATCGTCACCGCCTCCGCCTGCGCGAGCGCCGACCCGCTGGAGCTGCCGAGCGCGATCTGGTCCCCCGCGTGGGTGCTCGAGCGGCGCGACCCGGAGCGCTCCAACGGCTACTGCGGCAGCGAACCCGAGCGTCGCGTGCTGCTGCGCGAGACGCTCAACGAATGGCTGCAGAAGTCGTCCCCGTCTTTTCCTGCAACTACCTTGGGACTTTGAACTCCAACAGCTAGTGCTAACCCCGATAAATTCACGGGTGCAGTTATAATGGTCGGCTGAGCTGGAAAGGGCTCGAGCCTTTTCACTCGGTCACTAGCGGCTTGACCGCCAGGACAATTTTCCGGAATCGTTGTCCCATCCCTCCTAGAAGGAAACCTGAAATGAAGAAATCGCTCGTTCTGGCTACGCTGATCGCCGCTGCTGCCCTGGCCGCTTGCGGCAAGAAGGAAGAGCCGGCACCTGCTCCGGCTCCGGCCCCCGCCGCTGCTCCGGCTCCCGCTCCCGCCCCGGCTCCGGCGCCCGCCGCCGATGCCTCCGCTGGTGCTGCTTCCGCTGCCGCCGGCGCCGCCTCCGCTGCTGCCGGTGCTGCGTCCGCTGCCGCCGGTACCGCCGGTTCCATGTCGGGCTCCACCGGTTCCGCCACGGGCTCCACCGGTTCCGCCACCGGCTCCACGGGTTCCGCGACCCCCGCGACCGGCGCTGCTTCCCGCTAAGCCAGCCCGCATCGCTGAAGAAGCCGCCCTCGGGCGGCTTTTTCTTTTCCCGCTTCGCACGGACTACGTCTGTCAGCGTCGTCCGACACCAGTTCGCGCGCTCTTTGCCGTTTTCCGTGCCTCATCGGCGCCAACACTGCGTGCCTTGCAACCAGTTGCGCGGGAAAAAAGATGTTACGCAGTTCGCCCTCCCGGTATTCGCAACGCGTGCTCTGCGCCGCCGTTGCCGCCTCGTTCGCTGCCACCGTGTGTGCGCAGCCCACGGGCATGACGCCGATCCACGGCAACGCCACGCTCACCCAGCTCGGCAGCCGCACCACGGTCGTGACCGTCAACGGCGTGGGCACGCAGCATTCCGCGATCGACTGGCGCAGCTTCGGCGTGCCCGGCGGGTCGACGGTGTTCTTCACGCAGCCCGATGCGGCCAGTCTCTCGATCAACCGCGTGCTCGGCGGCGATCCGAGCAAGATCCAGGGGGCGCTCGGGTCCAACGGCCGCCTGGTGCTCGTGAATCCGTCCGGCATCGCGATCGGTTCCGGCGCGAGCATCGACACCGCCGGCTTCACCGCGTCCACGCTCGCCATGTCGCGCAGCGACGCAGTCGCCGGGCTGCTGCGCTTCGGCCAGCCGGGAGCGGACGCGGACTTCAGGGAAAGGACTTCGGACAAGAAACTCGAGGCCGACGGCAAGGTGATCGCGCGGCGCGGCGACGTCGTCCTGATCAGCCGCGAGATCGAGGTGGGCAAGGGCGCGATCCTCGAGGCGCAAGGGGGTGACGTGGTGCTGGCGGCGGGCCGCACCGTCGAACTCACCGGCCGCGGCCTCGAGGGCATCCGCATGCAGGTGCGCTCCAAGGACGACAAGGCCACGAACCTCGGGACCCTGCGCGGCGACTCCGTGGCGATCTTCGCGGGTCAGCTCAAGCACAGTGGCGTCATCCAGGCGCAGAGCGCCACCATCTCCGGCGGCAAGGTGGTGCTGCACGCCGTGGAGAAGGTCGAGACCGAGGGCCGCATCCAGGCTTCCAACCTGCAGTCCGGCGGCTCCGTGCACATCAGCGCGGAGAAGCTCCAACTGAAATCCGCGACCTCCATCGACGTGAGCCACCTGCGCGGCGGCGGCGAGATCCTGGTGGGCGGCGGCTGGCAGGGCAACGACGCGCGCATCCAGAATGCGCGCGAGACCGAACTGGAAAAAGGCGTGGTGCTCAAGGCGGACGCGACACTGTCCGGCGTGGGCGGCACCGTGGTCGTCTGGAGCGAAGAGAAGACGCAGTTCGAAGGCCGCATCTCGGCACTTGGCGCGGGCCCCGGCGGCGCCGGCGGCCAGGTGCAGGTGTCGAGCAGGGGCAAGGTGGAATTCAAGGGCCGCGTCGACGTGGGCGTCACCGCCGGCGGGCCCTTGCCGCCGGCCGAGGTGGTGGGCGTCACGCCCGGCGGGTCGCAGCCCGCTGGCGAGACAGCCGCCGGCAACACCGCGCCCAGCAACAGCGGCACCGTCGCTGGCAGCGGCGCCAGCAGCACGTCGGGCGAAACGGCCAGCGCGCCTGCCGCACCCACGGGCGGCGGCAGTCCCGGCGAACCTGCCGGCGGCAGCAACGCCGTGCAAGCGCAGGTGACGACCGCGCCGCGCCGTGCACCGGGCGGCGCCTTCGAACCCGGCACGCTCACCACGGTGGCGCTGGTTCCCATGGAGGGACAACCGGAGCCGGTGGTCGCCGCCATGCGCGAGCCGCAGGCGCAGAACGTGGCCTACCTGCAGGCGACCGCGCGGATGCAGCCCCTGTCCTCCGCGATGGAGGACCCCTACGAGCGCAAGGTGGTGATCACGGCCGTGCAGTGCACGGTCACGCAGTAAGCCAGTCGCAGCCGCTGCGGCCGTCGGCCACGTGGATCTCGGCGGCGCTGCCGAGCGCGGCCACCAGCGCCTCGCGCGCCAGTTCGGGCTTGTTGTTCTGCTCGCTCAGGTGCGCGGCCATCACGCGGCGCAGGCGCCCGGCCGTCAGCAGCGATTGCGCCAGCGCGGCGGCCGCGCTGTTGGCCAGGTGGCCGTACGCGCCGCCGACCCGCCGCTTCAGGAAGGGCGGGTAGGACGAGGCAGCGAGCATCGCCTCGTCGTGGTTGCATTCCAGCAGGAGCGTCGCGCAATCCGACAGGTGCTGCTGCACGTGCGAGCTCACGTGGCCCAGGTCGGTGAGCACGCCCAGCCGCACCTCGCCATCCGTGCACGTCAGCTGCAGCGGCTCGCGTGCGTCGTGCGGCACGGTGAACGGGCGCACCTGCAGGCCGTCGACCTCGATCTCGGCGCCATCGCAGGCCAGGCGCAGCAGGCCATCGAAGTCCGGCTGGCCGATCGCGGCATACGTGCCTTCGCTCATGTACACGGGGATGCGCTCGCGCACCGCGAGCTGGCGCGCGCAGCCGATGTGGTCGCCGTGTTCGTGCGTGATGAAGATGGCGTCGATCTGGTCGGCCATCATGCCGGCGGCACCAAGGCGCTTGTCCAGCTCCTTGATGCCGAGGCCGCAGTCCACCAGCAGGTGCGTGAGCCGCCCGCCGGAACGCGCCTGGACCACCGTGGCGTTCCCCGAACTGCCACTGCCCAGGCTCTTGAACCGGATCACCGTTACTTCAGGTCGTCGGCGATGACCTGCACGATGCGCTGCGCGTTCTGCGAGGTCTCGGGGGCGCCGCTGGCATTGAGCACGGACACGGTGGTCCTCTCGCCTTCGGACTTGACGTTGATGCGGTACTTCAGCGGCTGCTCGGCCGACGGCGTGCGGCTGAAGAGGCGACCGAGGAAACCGCTGGACTGCGCGCGGTCCGGGTTCGGCGGAACGTAGCGCACGAAGTAGGTGCCCTGGCTGCGGTCGCGGTCTTCCACGGTGAAGCCGGTGCGGTCCAGCGCCAGGCCGACGCGGCGCCAGGCGCGGTCGAAGGGCTCCTCGATCAGCACCACGGGCAGGTTGTTCAGGGAAGCGACGCGCGAGCTGGGCTTGTCGCTCGGCAGGCCGGTGGCGGCCGCGGCCTGCGCCTGCGGCGCACCGAGCTTGACCATCAGGCGGCGCAGGAATTCGGCTTCCAGCTCGGGATCGGCCGGGCGCGGCTGCCACACGGTCTGGTCCTTGGCCTGGTTGTTGTACACCTCGATCATGCCGCGGTGGCTGACGAAGATCTCGGTGCCGCCGGTGGCCGAGCGCTCCAGGCGCGTGCGGAAGCGGTCACGCTCGGACGTGGAATACACCGAGTCGATCACGCGGCCGATGGTGTTGCGGATGAAGTCCTGCGGGATCTTGGCGCGGTTCTCGGCCCAGTCGGTTTCCATGATGCCCAGGTTGGGCTGGTCCATGGACAGCAGGAAGCCGCTTTCCTGCCAGAACTCGCGGATGGGCCCCCACAGCTGGTCGGCCGGGCGGTTCACCACCAGCCAGCGCTGGTTGCCCGCGCGCTCCACGCGCACGTCGCCGATGGCCGTGGCGGCCGTGGGCAGGTTGGGCACCGACTGGCCGAGCTGGTAGCTGTTGGCGGACACCGCGCCGCCGGGCACCACGTAGCGGGTGTCGCGCGACAGCTGCGTCAGGTCCGGCGGGACCTCGAGCGTCGGACCCTTGGTCGCGCTCTTGTAATCGATGCGTTCGCCCTCCAGCACGGAACAGGCGGCCAGCATTGCGGCCATGGCGATGGCGCCGAATTTCACGATCAACTTCATTGAATCCCCTCTAGCTTGTCTCTTGCGGCGCTCAGGCCAGCAGGCCGCAGGCGCGCAGCGCGCCTTCGACCACGGCTTCGTTCGCCCTGGCGAGCGGCGTCATCGGCAGGCGCAGCGTGCCGCCCATCAATCCCATGCGGGCCATCGCCCACTTCAGGGGAATCGGGTTGGCCTCCACGAACAGGTGCTTGTGCAGCGGCAGCAGGCGCAGCTGGATTTCCATCGCCCGCTTGCTGTCGCCCGCGACGGCGGCCACGCACAGTTCGTGCATCAGGCGCGGCGCCACGTTGGCGGTGACGCTCACGTTGCCCTGGCCGCCGCACAGCATCAGCGCCACGGCGGTCGGGTCGTCGCCCGAATAGATGGCAAAGCCCTTGGGCGCTTCCTTGATCAACCACTGCGCGCGTTCGATGTTGCCCGTGGCTTCCTTGATGCCGACGATGCCGGGCACCTGGGCCAGGCGCAGCACGGTGTCGTGCAGCATGTCGCCCACGGTGCGGCCGGGCACGTTGTACAGCACCATCGGCAGGTCGCCCGTGGCTTCGGCGATGGCCTTGAAGTGCTGGAACAGGCCTTCCTGCGTCGGCTTGTTGTAGTAGGGGACGACCTGCAGCTGGCAGTCCGCGCCGACCTCCTGCGCGTACTTCGCCAGGGCGATCGCCTCCTGCGTGGAGTTGGCGCCGCAGCCGGCCATGATCGGCACGCGGCCATTGGCCTGTTCGACGGCGACGCGGATGATCTCCTGGTGCTCCTCGACGTCGACCGTGGGCGACTCGCCGGTGGTGCCGACCACGCCGATGCAGTCGGTGCCTTCCTGGATGTGCCAGTCGACGAGCTTGCGCAGCGTCGGGTAGTCGACGCTGCCGTCCTCGTGCATCGGCGTCACGAGGGCCACGATGCTGCCTGTAATCGGTGTCATTTGGGGCTTTTCCCGGGGAATAGGCGATTCTAACTAGAGCGTGTAACGGGCCCCTGTCGGAGCGTTCCGCTCGCGCACCGCGGCGATCCTCTGGACGAACCGGTCGGGCTGCGAGAGGAAGCCGTCCTCGAAGGCGACCACCCGCAGCCCGGCGTAGGCGCGCAGCAGTTCGCCCGGCTGCAGCAGGAAGTCGGCGCGCGACGGCTTGCCGACGGTCTCGTTGCCGGCGGCGAAGGTCTCGTGCAGCAGCAGGCCGCCTTGGGCCACGCTGTCCATGATCTGCGGGAACAGGGGCCGCCAGAGGTAGTTGGTGACGACCACCGCGTCGAAGCGGCGTCCCTGCAGGGGCCAGGGGCCGTTCTCGATGTCGGCGTGCAGGGTCTCGCCGACGTCCCGCACTGTTGCCAACGCCTCGGCGTCGCGGTCGACGCCCGTGACCGGATGCCCGCGCGCGGCGAACCAGCGCAGGTGCCGCCCGCGCCCGCAGGCGAGGTCGAGCACCGTGCCGCCCGGCGGCACGAGGTGCGACCAGCGCGCGATCCAGGGGGAGGGGTTTTCGGTACCGTGCATGTCAGTGCGGCCGCGCCTCGTCCTTCAGCACCTTCAGCGCCATGTTCTCCACCACGCCGGGCGCGAGCAGCTTGAGGAAGCGCCCGAGCTTGCCCTTGCCGGTCATCACCACCTCGCGCTTGCGTGCCTCCATGCCGTCGATGATCAGGCGCGCGCATTCCTGCACGCTCATGGCATCGTCTTCCCTCAGGCCGCTCTTGCCGAGGGCCTGACCGCGCGCGTTGTAGCCCCGGATGCGGATGTCGGTGGCGACGACGCCGGGGTAGGCGGTCGTCACGCTGACGCCACGCAGCTTGACCTCGCTGCGCAGCGCCTCGAAGAAGCCGCTCATGGCGAACTTGGTGGCGCTGTAGGCGGTGCGCCCCGGAATTCCCATCAGCCCCGACAGCGAGCTCACGGCCACGATGCGACCCCGGCTTTGCTTCAGCTGCGGCAACGCGGCGTGGGTGCACCAGACGGCGCCCCAGAGGTTGATGCGCATGAGGTCCTCGTACCAGTGCAGGTCCTGCGCGCTGACGTCCTCGAACAGCGCCTGCGCCGACATGCCGGCGTTGTTCACGAGTGCGTCCAGCCGCCCGAACCGCGCGACGGCCTGGTCGACGAGGGAGCGGCACTGGGCCTCGATGCCGACGTCCATGGCGACGCCCAGCACTTCGCTTCCGTGGGCGCGGCATTGCGCGGCCACCGCATCCAGCTTCTCCTGGCTGCGGCCGGCGAGCACCAGCGCGAGGCCCTTGCCGTGCTTCACGGCGAGCTGGCGCGCCATCTCGGCGCCGATGCCGTCGGAGCCGCCGGTGATGAGGGTGACGTTCATGGGGCGGGAATGGTCATTCTGGTCAGGCGTGTGCCGCTCGTGGCGGGTGAACGCAGAGGACGCAAAGGTACGCAGAGGACGCAGAGGAAATCAGGAGCAACTTCTTCCTTCCTTGTCTTCTTCTCTGCGTCCTCTGCGTAACCTTTGCGTCCTCTGCGTTCCTCTTCTTCGAACGCCCTGGAGCCCGAGAAAGAGTCACTGGAAGCAAGCCCAGATCATGTCGCCCACCGCCACCATCATGTCGGGCCGGGTGTACAGCGTGAAGACGCCCAGCAAGACGGCCGTCGCGGCGGTCCAGGCCAGCGCCTTCTTCGCGCGCAGGGTCATGCCGGCTGCGGCGCGGCGCCGCGCGAGATCGGCGCCTCGCGCACCGGCAGGTTGACGATGGCGGCGAAGATGCCCAGGGCGATCGCCAGGTACCAGACGATGTCGTAGCTGCCGGTCCTGTCGTAAAGCAGCCCACCCAGCCACACGCCCATGAACGAGCCGATCTGGTGGCTGAAGAACACGAAGCCCCCCAGCATGGACAGGTGCGCCACGCCGAAGATCTGCGCGATGGTGGCATTGGTCGGCGGCACGGTGGACAGCCAGAACAGGCCCATCACCGCGGAGAAGATGTACACGGACATCGGCGACAGCGGCGCCCACAGGAAGGCCGTGATGGCGATGGAGCGCCCCAGGTAGATGGCCGCCAGGATCTTGCGCTTGGCGAGCTTCTGCCCGAGCGAGCCCGCGATGTAGGTGCCGAACACGTTGAACAGCCCGATCAGCGCCAGCGCATAGCTGGCCACCTGCGGCGACAGGCCCTTGTCCTTCAGGTACGAAGGCATGTGCACGCCGATGAACACGACCTGGAAGCCGCACACGAAGTAGCCGGCCATCAGCAGCTGGAAGCTGGGGTACTTGAACGCTTCGCGCAGCGCCTGCAGGATGGTCTGGTCGCGCTTCACCGGCGTGGCGCCGCTGGCGAAGCCCGGCTCGCGCAGGCCGAAGGCCAGCGGCACGATCACCAGCACGATCACGGACAGCACCAGCAGCGCTTCCTGCCAGCCGAAGCCGGTGATCAGGAAGCCCTCCACCGGCACCATCAGGAACTGGCCGAAGGAGCCGGCGGCAGCAGCGACGCCCATGGCCCACGAGCGTTTGGCCGGATCCAGCTGGCGGCCGATGACGCCGTACACCACGGCGTAGGTCGTGCCCGCCTGCGCCGCGCCGATCAGGACACCGGCCGTGAGCGAGAAGACGAGGGCGTTCGGCGACAAGGCCATGCCGGCCAGGCCGAGCGCATAGCAGAGCGCGCCCGCGATCAGCACCCGGAAGGCGCCGAAGCGGTCGGCCATCATGCCCGCGAAGATGCCGATGAAGCCCCAGGCGAGGTTCTGGATCGCGATGGCGAAGGCGAAGGTCTGGCGGTCCCAGCCCTGCGCCTGCGTGATCGGCTGCAGCCAGAGACCGAAGCCGTGCCGGATGCCCATCGACAGGGTCACGATCAGGGCGCCGCAGACCAGGACCTGCGTCATCGAAAGCTTGGGAGCGGAAGCGGCTTGCATGGCCGCGACTTTACCGACTGCCCGCCAGCGCCGCCTCGCGCCGATGCGACAACCCCATTGAAATGTTTTGCCTCCATTGATGATGTGGCCGCATCATTCGGCTGGGCTGGATGCCCATCCAGTGAAACGCGCCCCGGCGTCTACAATCCGCATCCCTATGGCCACCAAACCGTCGACCGAGTATTCCGAAGGTTCCATCCGGGTGCTCAAGGGCCTCGAGCCCGTCAAGCAGCGCCCGGGCATGTACACGCGCACCGACAACCCCCTGCACATCCTGCAGGAGGTGCTGGACAACGCCGCCGACGAAGCGCTGGCGGGCCACGGCAAGCGCATCCGCGTCTTCCTGCACGGCGACGGATCCACCAGCATCGAGGACGACGGCCGCGGCATCCCGTTCGGCCTGCACCCGGAGGAAAAGGCGCCGGTGATCGAGCTGGTGTTCACGCGCCTGCACGCCGGCGGCAAGTTCGACAAGGGCAAGGGCGGCGCCTACAGCTTCTCCGGCGGCCTGCACGGTGTCGGCGTGTCCGTCACCAACGCGCTGTCCAGGCGGCTGGAAGTCACCAGCTACCGCGAGGGCCAGGTCGCCACGATCGTCTTCTCCGGTGGGGACGTGGTGGAGCCGCTGCAAAAGCGCAAGGCCGGCCCCGACGACCGCAGGCAAGGCACCACCGTTCGCGTCTGGCCCGATGCGAAGTACTTCGAGACCAGCGCGCTGCCGATGAACGAGCTGGCGCACCTGCTGCGCAGCAAGGCGGTGCTGATGCCCGGCGTGACCGTGCAGCTGACCGACGAGAAGAAGAAGGACACGCAGACGTGGCAGTACAAGGGGGGCCTGCGCGACTACCTGATGCAGACGCTCACCGGCGACCCGGTGATCCCGCTGTTCGAGGGCGAGGGCTTCGCCGACAACAACGAGAACTTCGCCGAAGGCGAGGGCGCCTCCTGGTGCGTGGCCTTCACCGAGGACGGCAATCCGGTGCGCGAAAGTTACGTCAACCTGATTCCCACCACCGCCGGCGGCACGCACGACAGCGGCCTGCGCGACGGCCTGTTCAACGCGGTCAAGAGCTTCATCGAACTGCACAACCTGCAGCCCAAGGGCGTGAAGCTGCTGCCCGAGGACGTGTTCGCCCGGGCGTCGTACGTGCTGTCGGCCAAGGTGCTGGATCCGCAGTTCCAGGGCCAGATCAAGGAGCGGCTGAACTCGCGCGACGCGGTGCGGCTGGTCTCCAGCTTCGTGCGCCCGGCGCTGGAACTGTGGCTGAACCAGCACGTCGAGTACGGCAAGAAGCTGGCGGAATTGGCAATCAAGGCCGCCCAGTCCCGCCAGAAGGCCGGCCAGAAGGTCGAAAAGCGCAAGGGCTCCGGCGTCGCCGTGCTGCCCGGCAAACTCACGGACTGTGAAAGCAAGGACCTCTCGCACAACGAGATCTTCCTGGTCGAGGGCGATTCGGCCGGCGGCAGCGCCAAGATGGGCCGCGACAAGGAATGCCAGGCCATCCTGCCGCTGCGCGGCAAGGTGCTCAACACCTGGGAAGTTGAACGCGACCGGCTGTTCGCCAACACCGAGATCCACGACATCTCGGTGGCGATCGGCGTCGATCCACATGGTCCGAACGACACCGTGGACCTGTCGGCCCTGCGTTACGGCAAGATCTGCATCCTCTCGGACGCCGACGTGGACGGCTCGCACATCCAGGTGCTGCTGCTGACCTTGTTCTTCCGCCACTTTCCCAAGCTGATCGAATCCGGCAACGTCTACGTCGCGCGGCCGCCGCTGTTCCGCGTGGACGTGCCGGCGCGCGGCAAGAAGCCGGCTGGCAAGGAATACGCGCTGGACGAGGGCGAGCTCACGCACATCCTGGACAAGCTGCGCAAGGAAGGCGTGAAGGAAGGCGCCTGGAGCATCAGCCGCTTCAAGGGGCTGGGCGAGATGAGCGCCGAACAGCTGTGGGAGACCACGCTCAACCCCGACACGCGCCGCCTGCTGCCCGTGCAACTGGGCAAGTTCGACTTCTCGGGCACCGAGGACCTGATCACCAAGCTGATGGGCAAGGGCGAAGCGGCGGCGCGCCGCGAGCTGATGGAGCTGCACGGGGACGAGGTGGAGGTCGACATCTGATGCACGCATTCGTCATCCCCGCGCAGGCGGGGATCCAGGGCTTTCGGGAGCGCCGCTGCGCGGCGCCTCTGGACCCCCGCCTGCGCGGGGGTGACAGATGACGCGCGTGCGCCTGCGCCCCACCATGCAGAGCGACCTGGACTTCGTCCTGTCGCTCGAGCGCGACCCGGAGAACCTGCCTTACATCACGCCCTGGGAGAAGATCCAGCACGAGGCGGCCATCCGCTTTCCCGACTTCCGGCACTTCATCGTCGAATGCGGGCCGGACCTCGAGGCCGGCGGGTTCCTCATCCTGATCGGCTGCCGCAACCAGCACCAGTCGATCGAGCTCAAGCGCATGGTGGTGCGCGACAAGAACCAGGGCTACGGCCGCGCGGCGCTGCGCGTGGTGAAGAAGATCGCCTTCGACGACCTGGGCGCGCACCGCTTCTGGCTGGACATCAAGAAGCGCAACCTGCGCGCCAAGGGCCTGTACGACACCGAAGGCTTCGCCTTCGAAGGCGAGCTGCGCGAGGCGGTGAAGGTGCCCGACGGCTTCGACTCGCTCATCGTGATGTCGATGCTGCAGTCCGAATATGCGACGCGCCGTGAGCGCGCTTTGGAGTTGCGCGGATGAAGGCGGCCCGGCGCGCGGCGGTCCTGCTGGCGACGGTGCTCGCCACGGGCTGGCTCGCGCCCGCGCACGCCGACGTCTGGGGCTTCGTCGACGAAAGAGGCGTGGCGCACTTCGCGGCGGAGAAGGTCGACGAGCGCTACGAACTGTTCTTCCGCGGCGGCGAAAGCTTCGACACCACCGCGGGCGTGCAGACGCCGCGCCCGGTGACCGTGCCCTCCGCCTCCACGAGGAAGCTGCTGGCGTACTTCGAGATCTCGCCCTCCTTCAAGCAGGTCAAGCACCACCTGAAGGAAGCGTCCCTCGAGCACGGCATCGAGCTCGAACTGCTGCAGGCGCTGATCGCCACCGAATCCGGCTTCGATCCCGCGGCCGTGTCGCCCAAGGGCGCCGTGGGACTGATGCAGATCATGCCGGCCACGGCAGAGCGCTACGGCGTCATGGGCGACAAGAAGATGCCGATCGAACGCAAGCTGACCGACCCGCGCACCAACATCCGCACGGGCACCCGCTACCTGCGCGACCTGCTGAAGATGTTCCCCGGCCAGCTGGAACTGGCGCTGGCCGCGTACAACGCGGGCGAGGGCGCGGTGCAGCGCGCGGGCAACCGCATTCCCAACTACAAAGAGACGCAGAACTACGTGAAGACGGTCATGCAGCTGTACGGGATGCTCAAGCCCCCTGCCGCCACGCGCGCGCCCGCCGGCGACGCGAAGGTGCCGAACCGCGTGCGCATGGAATTGCCCGGCGTGCCCGGCAACGCCGCGCGCCGCAACATGCCGCCCGGCCTGGCTCCCGCCGACGGCGAACGCGCGACCCCCGATTGACGGTGACCGACCGGATGGATCCCGTGCAGCTGTGGCTGGGCGCCTTCGTCGGCGCCCAGGTGCTGCTGGTCGTCTTCTGCGTGATCAAGGCGAACGCCTACCGGGAGCGCGCGCTGCTGCTGCACGCCGCCGCGGTCCTGATGGGCGCAGTTGCGGTGCAGTCGCTGGTGGGCACCCAGCCGCTCCTGCCGGCGGCCGTGATGATGCTCGTCCCGGCGCTGGCCGGCCTGCAATTGATGGACCTGGTCAGCCACGCCGGCGGGCTGCGCCAGATGCGCCGCTGGCTGCTGGGGGTGAGCGCCGGCGTGCTGCCGGTGCTGGCCATCGTCGCCGTGTACAGCGTCTGGGCGCTCGCCGGTGGCATCACCTTGTGGACTGCCGTCGTCGCGCTGGTGCTCGCGCGCGCCTGGCGCCAGAGCCAGCCGTGGATCTGGTGGCTGCTGCCCGGCCTCGTGGCGCTGGCGGTCGCGAGTTTCGCACTGTGCGCCGACACCGCGCCGCAAACGCTGCACGACGCCGTGATGCTGGCGGGCCTGCTGACCGTGTGGTCCGCGTGCACCTACCTGGCCACCAGCTGGCGCGGCCGCATCTTCGGCGAGACGCGCGCGCGCCTGCAGGCCCGCAACACGGTCGACCCGCTCACGGGCCTCGCCACGCCGATGGTGCTGGCCGAACGCGTGCTGGCGGCGCGCCATCTCACGCGCCGCTACGGCCACCCCAGCGTCCTGATGGTGGTGAACATCGACAACCTGGGCGCGCTGGCCGCCGAATTCGGGCCGGAGACGATGGAGTCGGCCGTGCTCACCGCCGCCAGCCGCGTGCGTGAATCGCTGATGCGCGACGGCGACGTCGCCGCGCGCCTGGCGCATGCGCGCATCGGCGTGCTGGTGGAGGGCGCCGCGCCGGGGCAGGCGGCTGCCACCGTGGCCGGACGCATCCTCGTGGCGGGGCTCAAGGACCCGCTGCCCTCCGTCAAGGCCGAATTCCTGCGCTTTCGCATCGTGATGGCCGCCGTGCCCACCAACGACGTGGCGCCCAAGGTGCTGCTGCAGCGCCTGAACGCCCGCCTCGACGAGGAAGTGCGCGGCGGCTCCGAGCGGCGCATCGTCACCGTCACGCACGACGAACTGCTGGTCGAACAACGCACAACCACCTCCTGAATCCATGGAGCAAGAACTCATCACCCTTTCCGACGGCGACGACGACGGCACCGGCCTCGACCTCGCCACCTACGCCCAGCGCGCCTACCTGGAGTACGCCCTTTCGGTCGTCAAGGGCCGCGCGCTGCCGGACGTGGCGGACGGGCAGAAGCCCGTGCAGCGCCGCATCCTGTATTCGATGTACCGCATGGGCCTCGCCTTCGGCGGCGGCAACGCGGGGGCCAAGCCGGTCAAGTGCGCGCGCGTGGTCGGCGACGTCCTCGGCCGCTTCCATCCGCACGGCGACCAGGCCGCCTACGACGCGCTGGTGCGCATGGCGCAGGACTTCGCGCAGCGCTACCCGCTGATCGACGGGCAGGGCAACTTCGGCAGCCGCGACGGCGACGGCGCCGCGGCCATGCGCTACACCGAGGCGCGCCTGGCCAGGATCGCCAACCTGCTGCTCGACGAGATCGACGAGGGCACGGTCGAATTCATCCTCAACTACGACGGCAGCACGCAGGAGCCGGTGGTGCTGCCCGCGCGCCTGCCGTTCGCGCTGCTCAATGGCGCCAGCGGCATCGCCGTGGGCCTGGCCACCGAGATTCCTTCGCACAACCTGCGCGAAGTGGCCGAAGCCTGCGTGGCCCTGGTGA
>DATAGN010000201.1:0-9713 GCA_036263715.1 Ramlibacter sp. | reverse complement strand
GAGATCGCCGACGTCGAAGGCGAGAAGCAGTTCGAAGTGCTGTCCACCAACGGCGACACTTTCCTGGGCGGCGAGGACTTCGACCAGCGCATCATCGACTACATCATCGGCGAGTTCAAGAAGGAGCAGGGCGTCGACCTGTCGAAGGACGTGCTCGCGCTGCAGCGCCTGAAGGAAGCGGCCGAGAAGGCGAAGATCGAGCTGTCCAACAGCACGCAGACCGACATCAACCTGCCGTACATCACGGCCGATGCGAGCGGTCCGAAGCACCTGAACATCAAGCTCACCCGCGCCAAGCTGGAAGCCCTGGTCGACGAACTGATCGCCCGCACCATCGAGCCGTGCAAGATCGCGATCAAGGACGCCGGCGTATCCGTCAACGACATCCAGGACGTGATCCTGGTCGGCGGCATGACGCGCATGCCGAAGGTGCAGGAGAAGGTGAAGGAGTTCTTCGGCAAGGAGCCGCGCAAGGACGTCAACCCCGACGAGGCCGTCGCCGTCGGCGCCGCCATCCAGGGCCAGGTGCTCTCGGGTGACCGCAAGGACGTGCTGCTGCTCGACGTCACCCCGCTGTCCCTGGGCATCGAGACCCTGGGCGGCGTGATGACGAAGATGATCAAGAAGAACACCACGATTCCGACCAAGTTCGCGCAGACCTTCTCGACGGCCGACGACAACCAGCCGGCCGTGACGATCAAGTGCTACCAGGGCGAGCGCGACATGGCGGCGGGCAACAAGCTGCTGGGCGAGTTCAACCTGGAAGGCATCCCGCCGGCGCCGCGCGGCCTGCCCCAGATCGAGGTGACCTTCGACATCGACGCCAACGGCATCCTGCACGTGTCCGCCAAGGACAAGGGCACGGGCAAGGAGAACAAGATCACCATCAAGGCGAACTCGGGCCTGAGCGAGGCCGAGATCGAGAAGATGGTGAAGGACGCCGAGGTGAACGCGGCCGAGGACAAGAAGAAGCTTGAACTCGTGCAGGCGCGCAACCAGGGCGAGGCGATGGTGCATTCGGTCCGCAAGTCGCTCACGGAGTACGGCGACAAGCTCGATGCATCCGAGAAGGGAAAGATCGAGGCGGCCGCCAAGGAACTGGAAGAGACGCTTAAGTCCGAGGACAAGGACGCGATCGAAGCCAAGACGACCGCGCTGATGACCGCGAGCCAGAAGCTCGGCGAGCAGATGTACGCGGCGCAGCAGGCGGCCGGCGGCGCAGGCGCGCCGGGTGCGGATGCAGGCGCGCAAGCCGCGGGCTCGTCCAAGCCGGCGAACGACGACAACGTCGTCGACGCCGAGGTCAAGGAAGTCAAGAAGGGCTGATCTCCGCCCGCACGAACCGCCGCGTTCGACGGGCCACCGTCAGCGCGGCGTTTTCGCTGTAGCAGTCAAGAAACATGGCCACCAAACGCGATTACTACGAAGTCCTCGGTGTTCCCAAGAACGCGAGCGACGAAGAGATCAAGAAGGCTTATCGCAAGCTGGCGATGAAGTACCACCCTGACCGCAACCAGGGTGCGGACGCCGCCGCCAAGGATGCGGAGGCGCGCTTCAAGGAGGCCAAGGAAGCCTACGAGATGCTCTCCGAGCCGGAGAAGCGCTCCGCGTACGACCAGTTCGGCCACGCGGGGGTGGACCCGAACATGCGCGGGCCGGGCGGCCCCGGGGCCGAAGGCTTCGGCGGCTTCGCGGAAGCCTTCGGCGACATCTTCGGCGACATCTTCGGCCAGCAACGCGGCGCCGGCGGGCGCGGCGGCCGGCAGGTGTACCGGGGCTCGGACCTGTCGTACGCGATGGAGATCTCGCTGGAGGAAGCCGCCAAGGGCAAGGACGCGCAGATCCGCATCCCGAGCTGGGACGAATGCGAGACCTGCCACGGCAGCGGCGCCAAGCCCGGCACGCAGGCCAAGACCTGCAGCACCTGCCATGGCGCCGGCGTCGTGCAGATGCGGCAAGGCTTCTTCAGCGTGCAGCAGACCTGCCCGCATTGCCGCGGCACCGGCAAGATCATCCCGGAGCCGTGCGCCACCTGCCACGGACAGGGCAAGGTCAAGCGCCAGAAGACGCTGGAAGTGCGCATCCCCCCCGGCATCGACGACGGCATGCGCATCCGCAGCGCCGGCAACGGCGAGCCCGGCACCAACGGCGGGCCGCCGGGCGACCTGTTCATCGAGATCCGGCTGAAGAAGCACCCGATCTTCGAGCGCGACGGCGACGACCTGCACGTGGTGGTGCCGGTGAGCATCGCGCGCGTGGCCCTCGGTGGCGAGATCGAGGTGCCCACGCTCGACGGAAAGGCGGCGATCGACATCCCCGAAGGCACCCAGGCCGGCAAGCAGTTCCGCCTGCGCGGCAAGGGCATCAAGGGCGTGCGCTCCAGCGTGCCGGGCGACCTCTATTGCCACATCTCGGTGGAGACACCGGTGAAGCTGACCGAGCACCAGCGCAAGCTGCTGCGCGAGCTGGAGGAGTCGCTCAAGAAAGGCGGCCCCAAGCACTCGCCCAACGAGGAGACCTGGGCAGACAAGCTGAAGGGGTTCTTCAGTGCGTAAGGGCTTCTTCACTGCGTAGAAGCTTCTTCAGCGCATAAGAGACGAAGCGGCTTCGGCCGCTTTTTCTTTGCCCGTGCCCTGCGCGACAATGCGCGCATGGCGCTGAAGCTCTTCCGCACCACCGGCTATTCGACCCTGCTGATGCCGGGCGAAGCCCGGCTCGCGCCGCACCCGGCGCGGCTGGTGCTATGGGGCGCGCTGTGGCTGGCCCTCGCATGCAACGTGGCCCTGTGGCGCCTGGAATGGCGCGGCACGCTGGCGTGGGCCGCCATCGTCGGCGGCGGCGCCGGCGTGTTTCTCAGCGTCCTGGGCTGGCGTCGCACGATCCGCATGGCGCTCACCCTCGCCTGCATCGCCGGTGCCCTGATGGCCTGCGGCCTCTGGTCGCAGCAGTTGCCGGTGCAGGCGCTCTGGCAGGGTCCGCCGCGCACCTGGCTGCCCGCCTGGACGAGTTTCCTGCGCTGGCAGGTGCCGACGCTGTTCCTCGTGCTGGCGGTCGTGCCCATCGTCCTCGTCTGGAATGCGCCTTTCCGGCGCCTGTCCGGCCCCGCTCAACTGCGCGCAAACATCCTCGGCGCCCTTGCGGGTGCAGCCGTGGTCGGCGCGGGCATATTCCTCACCGCCTGAGCTTCGCGGCCGTTTCCTACAGGCCTGTCGGGGCGGTTCCTACTGTGGCAAGCGGACCGGATCCTTACGGTAGGCCTCCTTGCGGTCTCGTACCGCGGCAGTTGGGAGATGCGACATGTCAAGTCCACAGCGGTACGGACAGACAGCGTTCGGCAGTCGAATCGCTTTCACCCCGCGCGCCATCGCGCTCGTGGCCGCAGCCGTTGCGCTGGCCGGCTGGCAGCAAGGCGCACTGGCGCAGCCGTCCGGGGCCACCGTCGTCCACGGTTCTGCCCAGGTCCAGCGGCTCGGCAATTCACTGCTGGTGACCACCACGAACGGCGCGGGGACGAACCACTCGGCCATCGACTGGCGCAGCTTCTCCGTTCCGCAAGGCAGCGTCACGCGCTTCCTCCAGCCCGGCGCGGACAGCACCTCCATCAACCGGGTCGTCGGCAACAAGCCGTCCGAGATCCTGGGCACCCTCAGCTCGAACGGGCGCATCGTCCTCGTCAACCCGGCCGGCATTGCCGTGGGCGCCGGCGGCGTGGTCGACACCGCCGGCTTCACGGCCTCCACCCTCGGCATGGCCGACGCGGACATGCGCTCCGGCCGGATGCGCTTCACCGCGCAGAAGGGCACGGGTGACCTGGAGGTGAAGGGCCGCGTGATCGCGCGCAACGGCGACGTCGTGCTGCTCGGCACGAACGTGACGGTCGACAAGGACGGCCTGGTGCAGGCGCCGGGCAACACGATCATCCTGGCGGCGGGCCAGACGGTGGAAATCACCGGCCGCGGGCTCGACGGCATCTTCCTGGAGGTCACGGCCAAGAGCGACCGCGTCGTGAACCTCGGCACGCTGGAGGCCGACGCGGTCGGCCTGTTCGCTTCGCAGCTGCGGCACAGCGGCATGATCCGCGCGTCCACCGTGCGGATGGAAGACGAGCGCGTGCGCCTCGAGCGCGGCAAGGACAAGGACAAGGACAAGGGCAGCGACGACGACGACCGCGACAAGGGCAAGGACAAAGGCACCGACGACCAGGAAGCGCAGGGCCCGGGTTCCGGCGGCAAGGACAAGTCCGACGGCGGCAAGGGCAAGGACGACGAGGTCGCCGAGGCGGGCACCGGGAACGGCAAGGACAAGGACAAGGAGAAGGACAAGGAAGGTGGCGGCAACGGCAAGGCCGGGGCGAAGCCGGACAAGGACACGGACAAGGACACCGGCAAGGACAAGGACAAGGACCAGGACACCGGAAAAGGCAAGGACAAGGACCAGGGTGGCGGCAACCAGGCTTCCGGACCGCAGCCTTCCCCGTCCGGTGGCGACGGCGACGTTGGGCAAGGCGGCTCCCAGGCTTCGCCGGTCGAAGGCGGCGGCACGATCGAGATCACGCCTGCTGCAGGATCCAATGGCTCCGCCTCCTCCGGCAGTAACAGCGGCAGCAGCGGCACCGGCAACACCGGCAACACCGGCAACACCGGCAACACGGGGAACACCGGGAACGGCAACGGCACCGCCAGCACCACCAACAACGGCACCGGCAGGGGCCCGGCGGGCGCGTCTTCCAGTGCGTCCAGCTTCGGCTCGCTGCCGCCGGAGCTTTCGATCGCGCTCGTGGCGGCGCTGCAGGCGCCGGAGGTCGACACCACCTTCATGAGCGCCCACGCGGTGCTCACCAACTATGCGGCACCTTCCGCGAAGCCCGGCCAGGACCTGCGGCAGGACATCCGCGAACTCGCCCGCGAGAAGATCGACGAGCTCGTCTGCCGCTGAGGGATGCGGCTAGAAGAGCGCCGCCTGGCCCCCGGCGGAAGGCGGCCGGAACAGGTCCGTGCGGAAGTCGATCTTCTTCGCGTTGAACCCCAGGCGCGTGGCCGATTTGCGAAAGCGCTGGCCGAGCAACTGCGCCCAGGTGCCCGAGCCTTTCATGCGCGTGGCGAAGTCGCTGTCGTAGTCCTTGCCGCCGCGCATGTCCTGGACGCGGTGCATCACGCGGTCCGCGCGCTGCGGGTAGTGCGTCTGAAGCCACTGACGGAACAGCGGCGCCACCTCCCAGGGCAGGCGCAGCACGTGGTAGAAGGCCTCGCGCGCGCCCGCGTCCCAGGCGGCTTCGAGCACCTGCTCCATGTCGTCGTTCAGGAAGGGGATCTGCGGCGCCAGGCTCACGCCGCACGGGATGCCGTTCTCCGCCAGCGTCTTCAGGATGCGCAGCCGCCTGTGCGGCGCGGCCGCGCGCGGCTCCAGCTTGCGTGCCAGTTCCGCATCGAGCGTGGTGATCGTCACGTACACCGCCGCGAGGCCCTGGGCTGCCATCGGGGCGATCAGGTCGATGTCGCGCTCCACGCCGCTGGACTTGGTCACCAGCCCGAACGGGTGGTTGGTCTCGTGCATCACCTCGATGGCGCCGCGCGTGAGGCGCAACTCGCGCTCCACCGGCTGGTAGCAATCGGTGGCCGTGCCGATGGCGATCATCTGCGGCCGGTAGCCCTTGCGCGCGAACTCGGCGCGCAGCAGGTCCACCGTGTTGCGCTTGGCGATGATCTTCGTCTCGAAGTCCAGGCCCGGCGAGAGGTTCAGGTAGCTGTGCGTGGGCCGCGCGTAGCAGTAGATGCAGCCGTGCTCGCAGCCGCGGTACGGGTTGATCGACTTGTCGAAGTGGATGTCGGGGGAGTCGTTGCTCGCGACGATGCTCCTGGCGGTCTCCCAGATCACCTCCGTGCGCGGAACGGCGCCCTGTTCGGCTTCGGCCGGCTCCCAGCCATCGTCGAAGCCCTCCCGCGCGTCGCGCGAAAAGCGATGCTGCATGCGCGTGGCAGTGCCGCGGCCCTTGATCGCCTGCACCGGCACGCGCACCTCTTCCACGGTATTCGCGGTGCTGCGGTCTACACTGTTCATGCATCCAGTATGCACCAGCGGGCGGTGCGGCAATGCCCTTGCGTCGCAGTCTTGAATTTTCAGTAATTCCTGAAAGTTCGGAAGCTTCTGCGGAAAATCTGATCCATGTCATTGCAGGACCACCTTCCGCCGCTGTCGCGGCAGTTCGTCTCGCACTTTGGCGAGATGGGCAGCCGCTGGGGCATCAACCGCACCGTGGGCCAGATCTACGCGCTGCTGTTCATTTCGCAGCGGGCGCTCAACGCCGACGAGATCGCCGAGACGCTGGAGTTCTCCCGTTCCAACGTGAGCATGGGCGTCAAGGAACTGCAGTCGTGGCGGCTCGTGCGCATGAAGCACCAGCCGGGCGACCGCCGCGAGTACTTTGAGGCCCCCTCGGATGTCTGGGAGATCTTCCGCGTGCTCGCCGAAGAGCGCCGCCGGCGCGAGATCGAGCCGACCCTGTCCATGCTGCGCAATGCGCTGCTGGAGCAGCCCGGCAGCGAGGCCGAGGCGCACGCGCAGGCGCGCATGCGCGAGATGTACGAGCTGATCGACCGCCTCATGACCTGGTTCGACGACGTGCAGAAGCTCGCGCCCGAAACCGCGATGCAGCTGATGGGGATGGGGGCTGCGGTCACCCGCGTGCTCGAACTGAAGGACCGCATGACCGGCAAGTCCGCACGCACAAAGGAATAGGCCATGGACACGCTCATGCTCTCGCGGCTGCAGTTCGCCGCCAACATCTCCTTCCACATCCTCTTTCCCACCATCAACATCGCCCTGTGCTGGTTCCTGGTGTACTTCCGCCTGCGGCAGAACGCGGCGGTGCGGCGCAACCTGCCCGAGGCGCAGCACTGGGAAGAGGCCTACTACCTCTGGACGAAGGTGTTCGCCCTGAGCTTCGCGCTCGGCGTGGTGTCCGGCATCACCATGAGCTTCCAGTTCGGCACCAACTGGCCCGGCTACATGGAGCGCGTGGGCAACATCGCCGGGCCCCTGCTTGGCTACGAGGTGCTCACGGCCTTCTTCCTCGAAGCCACCTTCCTCGGCATCATGCTGTTCGGACGCAGCCGCGTGTCCGATCGCGTGCACCTGGTGGCCACGCTGATGGTGGCCGCCGGCACGACGCTGTCGGCCTTCTGGATCCTGAGCCTCAATTCGTGGATGCAGACGCCGGTGGGCTTCGAGGTGATCGACGGCCGCTTCCACGCCCGCGACTGGCTGCAGATCGTCTTCAATCCTTCCTTCCCCTACCGGCTCGCGCACAAGCTGCTGGCCTCCACGCTCACGGCGGCCTTCCTCATCGCGGGACTCTCGGCCTGGCAGCTGCTGCGCGGCACCGCCAATGGCGGCACGCACCGGGCACTGCGCACCGGCGTCATCGCCGCGGCCATCGCCATTCCGCTGCAGATCGTCGCCGGCGACATGCACGGCCTGAACACGCTGGAACACCAGCCCGCCAAGATCGCCGCCATCGAGGGCATCTGGCACACCGAGAAAAGCGCACCGCTCACGCTCTTCGGCTTACCCAACGAGAAGGAAGGCCGCACCGACTACGCGATCCAGGTGCCCAAGCTCGCCAGCCTGATCCTGGCGCACGACCTGGATGCGGAGCTCAAGGGCCTGAACGAATTCCCCAACGCGCATCCGCCCGTGGCGCCGGTGTTCTGGGCCTTCCGCATCATGGTGGGCATGGGCCTGCTGATGCTGGCCGTGTCGTGGTGGGCTGCCTTCACGGTCTGGCGCCGCCGCGGCGAGTGGCCGCGCCTGCAGCTGCGCGTGCTCTCGGCCATGACCTTCTCCGGCTGGGTCGCGACGCTGGCGGGCTGGGTGGTCACGGAGGTCGGACGCCAGCCCTTTCTGGTCTACGGCCACCTGCGCACCGCCGACCTGGTGGCGCAGCACCCGCCGGGCATGGTGCTCGCGACGCTGGTCGCCTACGTGGCCGTGTACCTGTTCCTGCTCACCGCCTACGTGCTGGTGCTCATGTACATGGCGCAGCACCCGGCGATGCCCACGCCCGATGCGCCGCAGAGCGCCAAGCCCGGCATGCCGGTGGCCGGTCCCGCCTGATCGAGGACGGATGAACATGGACTTCCCGACTTTCCTGCCGCTGGTCTTCATGGCCGTCATGGGCCTGGCGCTGCTCGCGTACGTGGTGCTCGATGGCTACGACCTCGGCGTGGGCCTGCTGCTGCCCTTCGCACCCGACGAGGAAAAGGACGTGATGGTCTCCAGCATCGGCCCGTTCTGGGACGCCAACGAGACCTGGCTGGTGCTCGGCGTCGGCATCCTGCTCGTCGCCTTTCCGCTGGCCCACGGGCTCGTGCTGTCGGCGCTGTACCTGCCGGTCGCCGTGATGCTGATCGGCCTGGTGCTGCGCGGCGTCTCCTTCGACTTTCGCGTCAAGGCGCGGGCGGCGCGCAAGGAGATGTGGAACCGGCTCTTCTCGCTCGGGTCGCTCATGGCGTCTTCCGCGCAGGGCTGGATGCTGGGCCGCTACCTCACGGCCTTCGAACACACGCTGTGGCCGACCCTCTTCAGCGTGCTGATCGCGGTCACGCTGCCGACCGCGTACGCGATGCTCGGCGCCGGCTGGTTGATCATGAAGACCGAGGGCGCATTGCAGGCCAAGGCCGTGCGCTGGGCTCGCCTCGTGCTGTGGCCGATGGGCGCGGGCCTGGTCGGCATCTCGCTGGCGACCCCGCTGGTGAGCCCGCAGGTGTTCGACAAGTGGTTCGCGATGCCGCAGTTCATCGGCCTGCTGCCGATCCCGGTCGCCTGCGCCGCCGCGTTCTTCGCCGCCTTCCACGTGACCGGCCGCGAGGACGTGGTGCGGGCCGGCTATGGCTGGGTGGTGTTCGCCAGCACGGTGCTGATCTTCGTGCTGGCCTTTCTCGGCCTCGCGTACAGCATCTACCCGTACATCGTGATCGACAAGCTCACCGTCTGGCAGGCGGCCAGCGCGCACGAGTCGCTGGTGGTGATCCTCGTTGGCGTGGCGATCACGCTGCCGGCGATCATCGTCTACACGGTGTTCATGTACCGCGTCTTCTGGGGCAAGGCGCAGGCGCTGTCGTACGGGCCAAAGTAGCCTGTCATTCCCGCGAAGGCGGGAATCCAGGGCTTCCGGCGTTCTTGTTGCGCGCTTACTTGGGTGGCCGTGCCTGTGGTGGGTGGGGGCTCGTGCTCCGGGCTGCTCGCGGGCGACCGCTGTTGGTCCGCGATGTCGGTGCCGTCAACACGTCTCGAGCGGTCCTGCTGGGCGGGCAACCGCGAATGAGGCCCTGCGCCCGAACCCCCACCCACCACAGGCCTCGAGCAGTCGCATCGGCGCTCGACCACCGTGCGCGCAACCGCCCTGCCCGGCCCCGGGTGAGTGACGGACTCTGGTAGCGCGTCGTGCGGATGGATCCCGTCATTCCCGCGAAGGCGGGAATGACGGCCTTCCGGGGTGAGGCGGCCCGCGGGGCGCTTGTTGAACGCGCTGGATCCCCACCTCCGCGGGGATGACGGACTCGTCCATCGATCACGGCGCGTCCCGGTGCCGGAATCCCGCCCCCATCCGACGGGCCCGCCGAGCGAGCGGTCGCCGCGCGTGACCATGACGGATCGAGGACGGTGACCGGTGGGGTGTCGGACGCAGGGCCTCATTCGCGGTTGCCCGCCAAGGC
>DATAGN010000200.1:0-5230 GCA_036263715.1 Ramlibacter sp. | reverse complement strand
ATGTCCTGCTTGGTGAAGCGTTCGATCTCCTGCATGAAGCCTTCCTCGTCCAGGCAGACCAGCGAAACCGCCTGGCCTTCCTTGCCCGCGCGGCCGGTGCGGCCGATGCGGTGGACGTAGTCTTCCGGCACGTTGGGGATCTCGTAGTTCACCACGTGCGGCAGGTCGTCGATGTCGATGCCGCGGGCGGCGATGTCGGTCGCCACCAGCGCGCGGATCTCGCCGCTCTTGAAGCCGGCCAGCGCCTGCGTACGGGCGGTCTGGCTCTTGTTGCCGTGCAGGGCCATCGCCGTGATGCCCTTCTTCGACAGGAATTCGGCGACGTTGTTGGCGCCGAACTTGGTGCGCGTGAACACCAGCACCTGCGACCAGTCGTGTTCCTGGATCACGTGCGCCAGCAGTTCCTTCTTCTTGCCGCGGCCGACCGGGTGCACCACCTGGGTGATGCGCTGCACGGTGGTGTTGCGCGGCGTGACCTGGATGCTCTGCGGATTGCGCAGCAGCGTGTTGGCCAGGTCGCGGATCTCGTCGCTGAAGGTGGCCGAGAACAGCAGGCTCTGCTTTTCCCGCGGCACCAGCGCCAGGATCTTCTTGACGTCGGGCAGGAAGCCCATGTCCAGCATGCGGTCGGCCTCGTCGAGGACCAGGATCTCCACGGTGGACAGGTCCAGGTGGCCCTGCTGCTGCAGGTCCAGCAGGCGACCGGGGGTCGCCACCAGGATGTCGACACCCTTCCTGATGCGGTCGATCTGCGGGCTCATGCCCACGCCGCCGAAGATGACCGCGGAGGTCAGCGGCAGGTACTTGCCGTAGGTCCGGATGGACTCTTCCACCTGCGCGGCGAGTTCACGCGTGGGCGTGAGCACCAGGGCGGCAACGCCGTCCTTGCCGAACTTGTTGGTCTTGCTCTGCCCCTTGGTGAGCATGTGCAGCATCGGCAGGGTGAAGGCGGCCGTCTTGCCGGTGCCCGTCTGGGCCCCGGCGAGCAGGTCGTGGCCCTCGAGAACGGCCGGAATGGCCTGGGCCTGGATGGGGGTGGGGATCTCGTAGCCTTGCTCGCGAACGGCTTTCAGGATGGCCGGAGCGAGATTCAGTTCGTCAAATGTCATTGAGCAGTCGGCGCCTTCCCGGGCGCTGGGGCATCGGCCGTTCCGGGCCACGCAGGCCGGATCCAGTGAGGGGCAGATGAGGGTCTAGGGGGTGGGAGCGTCCGGCGCGAGGCCTTGGCTCCCCAGCAAAAACGCTGAGCTCGCAGGCAACTGGAGGCCGCGAGAAAGGTCATTGTCGCACGTTTGGCGCTGGCGCGCCTTGCCGGGCGTTGCGCGGCCGCACCGGCCGTCGCGCGCAAAGTGTCACCTGTCCTGACGAAAACCGGCACCTGGCTGAGCCGGACCCATAATGAGCCAAAGCTGAAGGCACCCCACGACATGGCGAAGATGATGAAGCTCCGGCTGGGGGTTTCCGACGATCCCACCCAGCTGCAGCCCTCGCTCAGCGACTGCCTGGCCGCCATGCTGCAGCAGGCCGAGGGGCTGATGAACGACGTGCTGCATGGCCTGGAGGTCGGCGCGTCCGCGACCGGGTCCAAGCGCGTGGCGGCGCTCCAGACCATGCCGGTGCGCGTCGCCATCAGCCTGCTCCTGACCAGCGGGGCCGAGGTGAAGGCGACCTTCGTCCAGGAACTCACCCGCCTCGTTTATGAAGGCGGCGGCAAGGACCAGACCCAGACCGAGGTGCTGCGCTACGAGGACCTGCAGCTGTTCGGCGACGACGAGCTCGACCAGAGCATCGAACTCGCCCGCGCGCAGCAGGAAGTGGCGCTGGCGGTGGACGACACCCTGCCGGCCCTGGACGCCCTGGTGAGCACCATGCTTGGCTGGCGGACGATCCAGCCCGGGCTGAACCCGCTGCGGCCGGACGTGTTCGTGCGCGCGCTGCAGCATGCATTGAACGAGCACGTCAAGGAGCCGCAGGCGCGCGAGGCGCTGATCACCCCGGCGGCCGGCCTGCTCGGGGTGAACCTGCGCAAGCTGTACCGCGAACTGTCCGACTGGCTGCGCTCCACCGGGGTGGAGCCCGCCGTGCCGCTGGGCGGGCGCATCGACAAGCACACCGGCGCCAGCGGCAAGCCCGTGAACGACACGGTGGCCAAGACGCTGCTGACGCTGGATCGCCTGCGCAAGCTGATCGCGGGTGACTTCGACCAGCCGCGCAAGCCCGAATTCCTGCACACCATGCCCGCTTCCATGGCCATGTTGCAGGAGATGAAGAAGACCGACGAACTGGTCAAGCGCCTGGAGGAGCGGAAGAAGCCGCCACCCGCGCCCATGCAGCCGGTGGACATGCTGGCCGAGGTGCCCGCGGCCGCCGCCGGACCGGCTCCCCGCATCGGCGAGCAACTCGGCGAGGAAGTGGTGCGCCTGGTGTTCGACCACCTCGGCGAAGACCGACGCCTGCTGCCCGCCCTGAAGCGGGAGCTCAAGGCCATGGAGCCGGCGGTGCACCGGCTGGCCAAGGAAGACTCCCGCTTCTTCAGCGACCGCACCCATCCGGCCCGCCAGGTGCTCGATCGCATCACGCAGCGCAGCCTCGCTTTCCAGTCGGAGGACGAGCCCGGCTGGCCCCGTTTCTACGCGTCGGTGCAGTCCGCCACCCGGTGGCTGGACAGCAAGGTGATCGACGCGGACACGTTCGGCGAACTGCTGGACCACCTGGTGGCCCAGTGGAACGAAGAGGATCGCTCCAGCAAGGAAAAGCGCGAGGACGCCGCCCGCGCCCTGCTGCACGCCGAGCAGCGCAACCTGCTCGCGCAGAAGCTGGGCGCCGAGTTCTCCGAGATGGTCGAGGAACTGGAGGTCGCCGACTTCGTCCGCGACTTCCTGCGCACGCCCTGGGCCCAGGTGGTGGCCGATGCGCAACTCAGTTGCGAGGACGGCTCGTCGGACCCGTTCGGCTATCGCGCGCTCGTGGACGACCTGATCTGGAGCGTGCAGAAGACTTCGGCCCAGCGCGGACGGGCGCGCCGGCTGGTGCAGATGATCCCGGCGCTGCTGCACCGCATGCGCGAGGGCCTGCAGCGCATCGGTTACCCCGCCGAGATGACGCAGCGCTTCTTCGACAACCTGATCACGCTGCACCGGGCAGCGCTCGAAGAAGGGCGCGATCCGGAGGCCGCGGCAGCGGCATTGAAGGCGGCCGACGCTGCGTGGAACCAGTCGTCGCAGTTCTCGGACAGCGACGTGGAGATGTGGCTGGATGGCGTGGAGGTCCAGGAGTCCGGCTACGTGGACTTCCAGGAGCTGGAGACCGACACCACGCACGTGGCTTCGGCCGAGGCGGCGCAGCAGGAGGCGCAGGCCGCGGAGCTGGAGGCCAGGCGCCAGGCCGAGGCCGCCGCCGCCGCGGCCGCCGCCGTGCCGCCGGAGCCGGCCCCCGCGGCCCCGGTGCGGGTCGAGGACCTGCGGGTGGGCACCTGGGTGGAAATCCTGATCAAGGGCGACTGGGTGCGCGCACAGCTCACGTGGTGCAGCCCGCATGCGACCTTGTTCATGTTCACGTCGGACGGAGGCACCGCGCATTCGATGTCGCGCCGCACCCTGGACAAGCTGCGCAGCACCGACCACCTGCGCATCGTCGCCGACCGGCCGGTGGTCGACGAGGCGCTGGACCACGTCGCGAAGGCGGCGCTGAAGAACTCGCTGGGCACGAAGGAATAGCCGTTCCCCAAAGTGGGTGACGCGCGTCCAAGAGGAACGCAGAGGTTCCGCAGAGGACGCAGAGAAATCCTTCCTGGTTTTCTTTGCGTCCTCTGCGTACTTTTGCGTCCTCTGCGTTCAAAGACCTCCGCGCGGCGCGGTTCGACTCGAGGTTGAACGCAAGATTTCCTCATGCGAGATCCTTGGTGTACAGGGAGTACGGAAAGCGATGCGGTGATGTCATGTCACCTGCCGGGTCGACTGTTTTGCTCGCGAAGCAGCCTGACTACCTCTTCTTCCTGCGAGAGCGGCAAGGAGTCGCGCACCGGGTAGAACACGGGATCGGCCTGCTCGCGTCGCTCCGGCCGATGCACCCTGCTGATGAGGAAGATTCGCGCCGAACCGAGCTGCGGCCGAACGCCTGATAGCGTGGTACGTGCCACCATGCGAAGAACGGCGGGTGTCTCGGTACCTAGGGCGTTCATCAGCACCCGTTCACGTCGCACGAGAATGTCCAGGCGTCGACCGGGGCTATCCTGTTCGAAGTCTCGGTTCAGTTCCGCTGGGCGCTCGGGCGAGACCCCGTGAAAGAGGAAGCGTTCAACGACGCCAACGAGAACAAGCTTCGTTTCGCTGAGATATGAGCTGAGGCTCGGCTCAGGCGGGCTCAGGCCCCAGGCGCATCCCATGTTCACGGCGATACCCGCGCCCGCTGCTTGCATGAGCAAGTCACGCCGCGAACAAGTATCGCCACCATCAGTGCAGTCGATCGGAGTTGTCATTCCATCTCCCTGTTAAAGACCGGAGAGCTGTCTGGCCGTACGATGAGCGCTTGCGGCGTTGCTCAGCGCAGAGGTCGCAGAGGTTACGAGAGGCTGCAGAAGGACAGCCGTTTGCATGTTTCTGCGGCCCTTCAACGCTTCACGTGGTTTTCTCTGCGGCCTCTGCGGCCTCTGCCTACTTCTGCGGCCTCCGCGTTGAAAGACCTTCGCGCGGCGCGATTCACCCGGAGCACGGACGAAGAATTTCGTCATGCGAGATAATCTTCGGTTTCCCGCAGAACAAACAGCATGGCCCAGTACGTCTATTCGATGAACCGTGTCAGCAAGATCGTGCCGCCCAAGCGGCAGATCTTGAAGGACATCTCGCTCAGTTTCTTTCCCGGCGCCAAGATCGGCGTGCTCGGCCTCAACGGCTCCGGCAAGTCGACGCTGCTGAAGATCATGGCCGGCCTCGACAAGGAGATCGAGGGCGAGGCCATCCCCATGCCGGGCCTGCGCATCGGCTACCTGCCCCAGGAGCCGCAGCTCCTGCCCGACCAGACGGTGCGCGAAGCCGTCGAAGGCGGCATGGGCGAGGTGATGGAGGCCAAGGCGAAGCTCGAGGAGATCTACGCCGCCTACGCCGAGCCCGATGCGGACTTCGACAAGCTTTCCGAGGAGCAGCAGCGCCTGGAGGGGATCATCGCCGCCGCCGGTGCCGAGAGCGACACCGAACACCAGCTGGAGATCGCCGCCGACGCGCTGCGCCTGCCG
>DATAGN010000199.1:0-4820 GCA_036263715.1 Ramlibacter sp. | reverse complement strand
ACGATGGCGTCGTCGATCAGCAGGCCCACGCACAGCGACAGCGCCATCAGCGTGATCATGTTGATCGAGAAGCCGAAGGCGTACATGAAGAGGAAGGTGCCGATCAGCGCGATGGGCAGCGTCAGGCCGGTGATGACCGTGGAGCGCCAGGAATTCAGGAACAGGAACACGATCAGCACCGTGAGGATCGCGCCTTCGATCAGCGTCTGCCGCACGTTGCTGACCGACACGCGGATCGGCCGCGAGGCGTCGGTCACCGGCTCGAGCTTCACGCCCGGCGGCAGCAGCGCCGCCATCTCCTTGACCGCGGCGTTCAGGCCGTCGATCACCGCGATGGTGTTCTCGTCCTGCGACTTCTGCACCTGCAGCAGCAGCGTGCGCTGGCCGTTGTACAGGGCCAGGCTCTCGACCTCCTGCCCGCCGTCGGCCACGCGGGCCACCTGGTCCACGCGCACCGGCGTGCCGCCCTTGCGCGCGACGATGATGCGGCCGAAGTCCTCCGGCCGCTGCATGCGGGCGTCGATCTGCACGACGCGCTCCTGCGCCAGCGAACGGATGGCGCCCACCGGCAGGTCCTGGCTGTCGTTGCGCAGCGCGCTCACCACCTGGTCGGCGGAGATGCCCAGGGCCTCCATGGCCACGGGGTCCAGGTACACGTTGATCTCGCGCTTGGTGCCGCCCACGAGCGTGGCCGAGCCCACGCCGCGCACGTTCTCCAGCCGCTTCTTGAGCACCTGGTCGGCCCAGTTGGTCAGTTCCACGGCCGTCGGCGGGCGCGTGGTGCCGCTGGCCTGCGGCAGCACGGCCAGCGACCAGATCGGCCGGCTGGCAGGGTCGAAGCGCAGCACGCGCGGCTCCTTGACCTCGGTGCGGAAGGTGGGCCGGATGGCCGCGATCTTTTCGCGCACGTCCTCGGCAGCCTTGCGCCCGTCGATGTGCAGCTGGAACTCCAGCACCACGACGGCCTGCCCTTCGTAGCTGCGCGAGGTCAGCGCGTTGATGCCGGCGATGGAGTTCACCGCCTCCTCGATCTTGCGCGCGACCTCGCTCTCCACGACCTCGGGCGAAGCGCCCGGATATTCCGCCGTCACCACCACCACCGGGAAGTCGATGTTGGGGAACTGGTCGACCTTCAGCCGCTGGTAGGAGAACAGGCCCAGCACCACGATGGCGAGCATCACCATCGTGGCGAACACGGGGTTCTTCAGGCTGACGCGGGTGAACCACATGGCTGTTTACGGGCTGGGGCTCTTGCCCCCTCTCCCGCCGGCGGGAGAGGGTTGGGGCGAGGGCGCTTCCCCGGTGAACCTGACCAGCGTGCCCTCGCGCAGCGCCCCGACATGCCCGCGCAGCACGTTGCTGCCCGCCGCGAGCCCGCTCACGCCGACCCAGGTCTCGCGCTCGGCCTCGCCGCGCGCACCCGGCTGCACCGCCTTGTGCACGATCTTCCTGTCCTCGACCACCTGCACGTAAGGCGCGGGCTTGTCGGTCCTCACGGCCGACAGCGGCACCGCCAGCCCCGAAACGCGACCGACGGCAATCGTTCCCTGCGCGAACAGGCCCTGGCGCAGCCCGGCGGAATCCGCCACGGCCAGGTACGCCAGCACGCTGCGGCTGCCCGCCTGCGCCGTGGGATTGATCCGCACGACCTTCGCGGGCAGCGGCCGCGCGCTGCCCTCGACCTGCACCAGCGCATCCTGGCCCACGCGCACTTCCACCGAGTCCGCGGCGCCGAGCGTGGCTTCGAGTTCCAGCCGGCCCAGGTCCACGATCTCGATCACGCGGCCGTCGATGGGCACGCGCTCGCCGGGCTGGGCCACGCGCTGCGCCACGACGCCGGAAATCGGCGCGCGCAGCACCGTGTCTTCCACGCCCTTGCGCGCCAGGTCCACGGCCGCGAGCGCCGCCTTGTGCGTCGCCTGCGCGGCGCTCAGGTTGCTGGCCGAGGTGTCCAGGGCGGAGCGCGAGATGAAGCCCTGGTCCACCAGCGCCTTGTTGTTGCTCCACTGCCGCTCGGCGATGTCGATCTGCGCCTTGGCCGCATCGGCCTGTTCCTGCACCTGCTTCAGGCGCGCGCGGCCCTCCGTGGGATCGATGCGCGCCACGATCTCGCCGGCGCGCACCGGGTCGCCCTCGCGCAGGCGCAGGTCCTGCAGTTCGCCGGCGGTGCGCGCCTTGACGAAAGCGGAGTTCACGGCCTTGAGCGACCCGGACACGGGCAGGCCGCGCTGCAGCTCGCGGACTTCCGCCTTCACCACGTCGGCCAGCGCCAGTTCCACCAGGGACTGCACCGGCGCGGTGGCGGGCTGCGCCACCTGCACCGGCTTGCGGGCGGCCAGGCCGCGCCAGGCCCCCAGCACCACGAGCACCAGGACGAAGGCGACGATGAACCAGCGCCACTTCTTCATGGGCGTGCTCCCGTGGGCTCCTGGCGGCACAGGCCGTGCAGGAGGTTGTCGATCTGGGTGTTCACGTAGCGGTCGGCGTCGAGCGGGTAGTCCTGCGGGGCGCAGGCGCCCAGCGAGTGCTTCATCATGATCAGGAAGATCATGGGCGCCACGATGCTGAACACGGTGTATTCCACGTCGATGTCGCGGAACTCGCCCCGCGCCACGCCCCGCTGCAGGATGCGGCGCACCAGGTCGGTCCCCGGGCGGATCACTTCCTGCTGGTAGAAAGCGGCCACTTCGGGGAAGTTGCGGGCCTCGCTGATGATCAGCTTGGTGATGCCTGACGCCTTGGTCGCGCCGATGCGTTCCCACCACACGCGCATGCAGTAGCGGACCATGTCGGCGGTGGTGCCCTCGAAGGTCTCGAACTCCTCGGCCCACTCGGCGAAGCGGCCGGACAGGTTCTCGCGGATCACCGCCTTGAACAGTTCTTCCTTGGTCGGGAAGTAGAGGAACAGGGTGCCCTTGGACACGCCGGCGCGCGCCGCGACCTCCTCGGAGCGGGTCGCGGCGAAGCCCTTTTCGACGAACAGGTCCAGGGCGGCATCCAGCAGTTCGCCCGGGCGCGCTTCCTTGCGGCGTTCGCGGCGGGCGAGGGGGTCTTCACCGCGTTCGGCGGTGGCTTTGCTCATCGGCATGCGGGAGATGGAGTTCTTACTGACTGACCGGTTAGTAATGTAGCTCCAGCCCGGCTGCAGCGTCAAGGCAGCCCATCCGTCCGCGGGACTCAGCGCTTGCGGGCGACCTGCCGCCCGAGCCACTCGCGCAACACGTGGTGGGAGAGCTCCACGCCGCCCACGGAGGGCAGCCACTCCAGCACAGGGCGGTCGCCGGGCTGCGGGAAGGCGGTCGGCGCCGGCAGCACCTCCAGCCCGGCCCGGCGGAATTCCGCCGCCGCCCGGGGCATGTGGATCGCATCGGTCACGACGGCAACGCGCTTGACACCCGAGGCGCGCAGCATCTTCGCCGTGAGGTCCGCGTTTTCTGCCGTGTCGCGCGAGGCGTCCTCCACCCAGCGCATCGCGATGCCCCAGTCGTCATGCAGCACCCGCCTGGCGACGACGGCTTCCGGTTCCTGCTCCTTGCTGCCGGCCCAGCCCTGCCCGCCGGAAAAAGCGAGCGGACGGCCCGTGCGGCGGGCGAGGAAGGCGCCATACCGCAGCCGCTCGTAGCTGTGGCGACCCATCTGGGTGGAGCCGTACTGCGGCGCGTAGCGGTCCACGCCCCCACCCAGCACCACGATCGCCTCCTGCTGCCGCACCTGCTGCAGCTGCGCCGCGGCCACCTGGGGGGTGAGCGCACGCGCCAGGACGAGCGCCATGCCGTGGGTGCTGAGGAGGTAGCCCAGGACGATGCCGACGAAGGCGAGGAAGAGGCCGAAGCCGCGCCGGCGCATGGCCAGCAGCACGCCCAGCAACGCCAGCAGCAAGGGCCCCGCCGGCGGCAGCACCAGCGCCGACAGCACCGGCTTCCATTCACCGGGCAGCATGGCGGCCTGTCTTGCTTGTGGGGTCGTGCATGGCGCGGCATGGTAAGCGACTCCGCAGCGACTACAGTCAGGCCTGCAAATGGAGACCGCATGAGCGACACGCAAACCATCGTCCTGGGCGGCGGCTGCTTCTGGTGCACCGAAGCCGTCTACAAGGAAGTGCGCGGCGTCACCGACGTCGAATCGGGCTACAGCAACGGGCAGACCGAGCGTCCCAGCTACGAGCAGGTGTGCACCGGCCGCACCGGCTACAACGAAGTGGTGAAGCTCACGTACGACCCGTCGCAGGTGTCCACCCGCCAGCTGCTGGAGATCTTCTTCGTGGTGCACGACCCGACCACGCTGAACCGCCAGGGCAACGACACCGGCACGCAATACCGCAGCGGCATCTACTACACGACGCCGGAGCAGCAGCAGGTGGCCGAGGACCTGATCCGCGGCATCACGCAGGAAAAGCTGTTCTCGCGTCCCGTGGTGACGGAAGTCGAGCCGCTGCGCAACTACTGGCCGGCCGAGGAGTACCACCAGGACTTCTTCGAGAAGAACCCCACCCAGGGCTACTGCCTCGCCGTGGCGGCGCCCAAGGTGGCGAAGTTCCGCAAGACCTTCAGCGAACTCACGCGCCGGTGATCACGACCCGGGACCTGGCCTACCGCTATGCGGCGGGACCGCAGCTCGCCTTCCCCGACGTGGCTGTGCCCCAGGGTGGCACGCTGCTGCTGCAGGGGCGTTCCGGCTCGGGCAAGTCCACGTGGCTGTCGCTGGTGGCGGGCCTGCTCACGCCCTCCGGCGGCAGCGTCGTCGTCGCGGGCCAGGACCTGGCGCAGCTCGCACGCGGTGCGCGCGACAGCTGGCGCGGACGCAACGTGGGCGTACTGCCG
>DATAGN010000198.1:0-6423 GCA_036263715.1 Ramlibacter sp. | reverse complement strand
CCACCGGCGCGTTCCAGGCTTCCGACTGCAGCACGTTGGCGATCACGTTCCGGTGCAGCAGGACGGCGCCCTTGGAGACGCCGGTGGTGCCGCCGGTGTACTGCAGCACCGCCACGTCGTCGGCCTTGATCTCCGGCTTGCGCAGCGTGCCGCGGGTGCCGCGGTCCACCGCCTCCTTGAATTTCACCGCGCCGGGCAGGCTGTAGGCCGGCACCATCTTCCTGACCTTGCGCACCACGTAGTTGACCAGCGCGCCCTTCAGCCCGCCGAGCATGTCGCCCATGGACGCGAGCACCACGTGCTTGACCGGCGTGCTGGCGATGCACTGCTGCAGCGTGTTGGCGAAGTTCTCGATGATGACGATCACCTTCGAGCCGGAGTCCTTCAGCTGGTGCTCCAGCTCGCGCGGCGTGTAGAGCGGGTTGACGTTCACCACCACGAAGCCGGCGCGCAGGATGGCGGCCACGGCTACCGGATACTGCGGCACGTTGGGCATCATGATCGCCACCCGGTCGCCCTTGGCCAGGCCCAGCCCCTGCAGGTAGGCGGCGAACGCGCGGCTGAGCGAGTCGGTCTCGGCGAAGGTGACTTCCTTGCCCATGAAGTCATAGGCGACGCGCGTGGAGAACTTCTGGAAGCTTTCTTCCATCAGCTGCACGAGCGACGCGTACTGCGACGCATCGATGTCGTGGGGCACGCCTGCGGGGTAGGCACTCAGCCAGGGTCGGTTGTTCATTCTTCGTCTCCTATTAGTGCGCGATTCTCTAGGACTTCAGCGCCGCCAGCACCTCGTCCAGCATCTTCTTGGCGTCGCCGAACAGCATGCGGTTGTTGTCCTTGTAGAACAGCGGATTGTCCACGCCCGCGTAGCCGGACGCCATGCTGCGCTTCATGACGATGGACGTGCGGGCCTTCCACACTTCCAGCACCGGCATGCCGGCGATCGGGCTGCCGGGGTCGTCCTGCGCGGCGGGGTTCACGATGTCGTTGGCGCCGATCACCATCACCACGTCGGTCTGCGGGAAGTCCTCGTTGATCTCGTCCATCTCCAGCACGATGTCGTACGGCACCTTGGCTTCGGCGAGCAGCACGTTCATGTGGCCGGGCATGCGGCCGGCCACCGGGTGGATGCCGAAGCGCACGTTCACGCCCTTCTCGCGCAGCAGCTTCGTGATCTCGTAGACCGTGTGCTGCGCCTGCGCGACCGCCATGCCGTAGCCCGGCACGATGATCACGCTCCTGGACTCGCGCAGCAGTTCGGCAGTCTCCACGGCGCCGATCGGCTGCACCTCGCCGGCCGGCTGCGCGCCGGCCCCCGCCGCGGGCGCGCCGCTGGCGGTGCCGAAGCCGCCGG
This sequence comes from Ramlibacter sp., assembly GCA_036263715.1. Classification (GTDB taxonomy): domain Bacteria; phylum Pseudomonadota; class Gammaproteobacteria; order Burkholderiales; family Burkholderiaceae_C; genus Ramlibacter. The sequence goes on along the minus strand of DATAGN010000198.1, from coordinate 5,069 downwards.
CGATCACGCTGAAGAAGTTGCGGTTCATGGCCCGGCACATGATGTACGACAGGATGGCGCCGGAGGAGCCGACCAGCGCGCCCACCACGATCAGCAGGTCGTTGCTCAACATGAAGCCGGTGGCCGCCGCGGCCCAGCCCGAGTAGCTATTGAGCATGGAGACCACCACTGGCATGTCGGCGCCGCCGATGGCCATGACCATGTGGATGCCGAACAGCAGGGCGATGATCGTCATGATCACCAGCGGCGTCATGCCCGCCTGGATGCTGTCCGCCTGGAGGAAGACACGGCCGAACCAAATGACGATCAGCAGGCCGGCCAGGTTGATCCAGTGGCGCCCCGGCAGCAGCAGGGGCTTGCCGCCGATCTTTCCCGAGAGCTTGCCGAAGGCGACGATCGAGCCGGAGAAGGTGACGGCGCCGATCAGGATGCCGATGTAGATCTCCATCTCGTGGATCGCCTTTTCCGCTGTCGTCGGGAACACGGTCGACGTGTCCACGTAGCTGGCGAAGCCGACCAGGCAGGCGGCCAGGCCGACCAGGCTGTGCATCAGCGCCACCAGCTCCGGCATCTGCGTCATCTGCACCTTGCGGGCGGCGATCAGGCCGACCGCACCGCCGATGACCAGCGCCGCGATGATCCACGGGTAGCCGGCCGCGGTGACGCGCGGGCTCAGGATGGTGGCCAGCACGGCCAGGCCCATGCCGATCATGCCGAGCAGGTTGCCCCGGCGGGCGGTCTCCGGGTTGGCGAGGCCGCCCAGGCTCAGGATGAACAGGATGATGGAGCCGATGTAGGAGACGGTGGCGAGGCTTGCGGTCATGGCCGTCCTTCTTATTTGCGGAACATGGCCAGCATGCGCCGCGTGACCGCGAAGCCACCGAACATGTTGACGGCCGTGAGCGCCAGCGCCAGCACCGCCAGGCCCAGGATCAGCGTGTTGGGCCGGTTGCCGCCGGCATCGGCCAGCGGCGGGGCCACCTGGATCAGCGCGCCGATGGCGATGATCGAAGAGATCGCGTTGGTCACGCTCATGAGCGGCGTGTGCAGCGAGGGCGTCACGTTCCAGATCACCATGTAGCCGATGAAGCAGGCCAGCACGAAGACCGTGAAGTGCGCCAGGAAGCTCGCCGGCGCGTACATGCCGACCAGCAGGAACAGCAGGGCGCCGACGCCGAACACGATGGCCAGCGACTTGCCCGACATCGGTTCGCCGGCGCCGTGGCCGTGGCCCTTGCTGGCGACGGCGGGCGCGGCGGCCGGCTTCGGCTGCGCCGCCGGCATCCTGGGCGGCGGCGCCGGCCAGGTGATCTCGCCTTCCTTGATCACCGTGAGCCCGCGGATCGCATCGTCTTCCATGTTGACGTTGATGCGGCCATCCTTGGTCTTGCACAGCTCCTCGGCCAGCCGCAGCAGGTTGTTCGAGTAGAGCGTCGACGACTGCTTGGCCAGGCGGCTGGCCAGGTCGGTGTAGCCGATGATGGTGACGCCTTCGCGCACCACGGCCTGGCCCGGTTCGGTCAGCTCGCAGTTGCCGCCCTGCTCCGCGGCCATGTCGACGATCACGCTGCCCGGCTTCATGGTGCGCACCATGTCGGCGGTGATCAGCTTGGGGGCCGGCTTGCCCGGGATCAGCGCGGTGGTGATGATGATGTCGGCGTCCTTGGCTTCGCGCGCATACATCTCGCGCTGGGCGCGCTGGAAGCCTTCGCTCATCACCTTGGCGTAGCCGCCGCCGCCGGAGCCTTCTTCCTCGTAGTCGACCTTGACGAACTCGCCACCGAGCGAAACGACCTGGTCGCCCACTTCGGCGCGGGTGTCGTTGGCCCGGACGATCGCGCCCAGGTTGGCGGCCGTTCCGATCGCGGCGAGGCCCGCGACACCGGCGCCGGCGATGAAGACGCGTGCCGGCGGGATCTTGCCCGCGGCGGTGACCTGCCCGTTGAAGAAACGCCCGAAGGCATTGGCCGCCTCGATGACCGCGCGATAACCGCTGACGCCCGCCATCGAGGTGAGCGCGTCCATCTTCTGGGCGCGCGACAGCTGGCGCGGCAAGGCGTCGATCGACAGGACGGTCGCCCGCTTGGCGGCCAGCAGCTGCATCAGTTCCGGGTTCTGGGCCGGCCAGATGAAGCCGATGAGCGTGGTGCCCTCGCGCATCATGCTGACTTCGTAGGGCGTGGGCGCACGCACCTTGAACACGATGTCGGCGCGTGACCAGACTTCGGCCGCGCTCGGCAGCACCTCGGCGCCGGCAGCGCGGTAGGTGTCGTCGCCGAAATTGGCCGCGTCGCCGGCGGTGCTTTCCACCGCGACCGAGAATCCCAGCTTGACGAGCTTGGCCACCACGTCCGGGACGGTGGCGACCCGCTTTTCACCCGTGGTCGTTTCCTTGGGGACGCCGATCAGCAAGGGCTTGCCGGCGGCGGCCGGCGCGGCGCCCGCACCGGCCTCACCCGCCGTCGCAGCAGCGGGAGCTGCAATTTGCATGGTTTCTTCTCCTCGGAACGGGGCAGCTGTTGATCTTCTCGTGCTGAACCCAAGCTTACATGAACGCTGCCGGGTCCCGGACCGCTTCCGGGTCCCGCTGCGCCTCGCTCGATGTCACTCACCACCATCCTCGGCCTGTCGGTCCTGCTGCATCTCTATATAGGTGCCCGGCTCGTGCCGGCCCTGCCGGCGGCGGCGGGCGTGGCGCTCGCCATCGCGCTGCTGCTCTCCGCGGCGCTCGTGCCCGCCGGCCTGATGGCGCGCCGCCTGCTGCGCCCGCCCGCGGCCGACCGGCTCACCTGGGTCGGCATGGTGGCCCTCGGCCTGTTCTCCACCCTGTTCGTGCTGACCGTCTTTCGCGACCTGCTGCTGCTTGGCCTGGGCTTGGCCGGCCAGGGCGGCTGGGCCGACGAGAGCGGGGTGGCCGTGCCGCTGCTGGCGCTGGCCTTCACCGCCATCGGCTTCTTCAACGCCCGCCGCACGGCCCAGGTCAAGCGCGTTCACATCACCATCGAAGGCTTGCCGCCGGCACTGGAAGGCTTTCGCATTGCCCAGATCAGCGACATCCACGTCGGCCCCACGATCAAGAGCGGATACCTGCAGGCGATCGTCGACCGCGTGAACGCGCTGCAGCCGGACGTGATCGCGATCACCGGCGACCTGGTCGACGGCTCCGTGGCCGAACTCGGCGAGCACGTGGCGCCGCTGGCGCAATTGAAGGCGCGCCACGGCGTCTACTTCGTCACCGGCAACCACGAGTACTACTCCGGCGTGCATGGCTGGGTGCAGGAACTGCGCCGGCTGGGCATCCGCGTGCTGCACAACGAGCACGTCGTCCTGCAGCACCAGGGCGCGCAGCTGGTGCTCGCGGGCGTGCCCGACTTCACCGGCCACCACTTCGATCCCGCGCACAAGAGCGACCCCGTCGAAGCCTTGCGCGGTGCGCCGGCACAGGCGCCGCGCGTCTTGCTCGCGCACCAGCCGCGCACGGCGCCGGCTGCAGCGGCGGCCGGCTTCGACCTGCAAATCTCCGGCCATACGCATGGCGGCCAGTTCCTGCCCTGGACCTTCTTCGTGCCGCTCCAGCAGCCCTTCATTGCCGGGCTGCACCAGCTCGACGGTTTGCAGGTCTACGTCAGCCGTGGGACCGGTTATTGGGGTCCACCCAAGCGGTTTGGCGCACCATCTGAAATTTCGGAGCTTCGGCTGGCGCCGTCCGCCTGAGTCCTACAGCCCAGCGAGGTGCTGTCCGACGTAGCTGAGCTAGCGGGGCCGCGAACACTGCCTGCATGGCACGTACGGCATTCCTTCCCTTCCCCCTTTCTGGCGCCGGCGCGAGCAACGTCATCTACCTCGGCGCGGCCATGTGCCGCCGCAAGTTCGAACTGTTCTACCCCGATGGTTTCGAGGACGAGACCTACCTGGTGGCCGAGCGCTCGCACAAGGAGCGCGCCCACCTCGAATGGGAGGCGGAGCTCGCGGCGGCGGACTTCCGCAAGCTGCTCGCGCGCGGCGAGTTCCGGGCGATCTCCGATGCGGCGGTGCGCATCGAGGCCCGCTCCAACCTGTTGTTCTCGTTCGAGCGCATGGCGTTGCGCGACGCGGTGAAGTCACCGGCGGGCGCGCGCCTGTTCGCTACCGAGCTCTACGCTTTCCTCTATGGCGCCGGCTCGCCGCAGCGACGCTTCAACGACTGGATGGAGGCGCTGGCGGACCTGCCGCAACGCAAGAGCCGCGTCCTCACCTGGCCGGTGGCCACCGTCTTCGGCTTCATCGCGCGGCCCGACCGGCACCTGTTCTTGAAGCCGCGCGCGACCCGGCGCGCGGCGCACCTGTATGGCTACGCTTTGACGTATGACCCGGTGCCGGCGTGGCCCGTGTACCAGGACCTGTTGACGTTCGCGGCGGTGTTGCGGCGCGACCTCGACCGCAAGCCCGGCTTCAAGGCACGCGACATGATCGACCTGCAGTCGTTCATGTGGGTGCAGGGGGCGCCGGAGTACGAGACCTGAGGGCCGCGGCGCGCGAGCAGCGCCAGCTTTCCTCCGCCAGCGGCAGCACGTTCAGCAGCAGCACCGCCAGCGCGGTGTACTTCAGCCACTGCGCTGGCCAGGGTTCATCCTTCAGGTAAGGGCTGAAGTCGGGCATCGACTCCGACAGCAGCGACGTGGCCTGGTCCCAGTGCATCACCGCCAGCAGCGCCAGGGCCACCAGCGGCATCAGCTCCAGGAAGCTGTGGATCATCTGCTCGCCCGGGCCCACCTGCCGCAGCGGCACGGTGTAGTGCAGCTCCAGCCACGTGGTGAATTCGTGTGCCAGGAAGACCGCGAACACCAGCAGCAAGACCAGCGCATTCACCTCCAGCAAGGCCATGGCGATCACCGCCACCGCGCCCTGCGCCAGCAGCACCCAGTGGAAGACGTTCTCCTTCATCCCGCTGGTGCCCTCGATGTTGGTGCGCCGGTGGCAGATCCAGTCGGCGAAGCCGGCCAGGATCCACAACGGGATCACCACGTACATCAGCAGGAAGCGGGCACTTTCAGGCGTGGACATCATCGCGCTCCTTGTTCGGCCCCGAC
>DATAGN010000197.1:0-17619 GCA_036263715.1 Ramlibacter sp. | reverse complement strand
CGGGGTCGACCGCCTCGCGGTAATGCACGCGCGCGCGGAAGTGCGCATCCGCATTGAGCTGCATCAGGGTGCGCGTGAGCTCCTGGCGCCAGCTTCCGAGCTGCACCGCAGCGAAGACGAGGCCGGCGGCCCAGACTGCGAGCACCACGTAGGCCAACGTGAGCAGGCGCACGCCGGGACGGAAAGCGGCGCGCAGCCGCACCCAGGCCGCGGCGCTCATCGCGCACCCGCCGGACGCGTGGGGGTCGGGGTGGGCTGCAGCAGGTCCCGCACCGGCCAGGTCTGCCAGATCCACAGCGCTTGCGACAGGACCAGCAGCAACGCCGCGATCGCCGCAACCTGCAGCCAGTCGCGCCAGCCGGCGCGCGGCGGCTCGCTCCCCGTCTTGATTGGTACTTCTTCCGCGGTCATCGACTTCCCCCCGCTCTTCGAACGCCGATTGGAAGGCTAAGGACTGTCGCCCGCCTCCCTGTCAGGTTTTATCCGGAGGCGCTGTCGGACGCTGCTGGCACATGCTGGGAGGTTCAGATTCCGGACGGCCGGCGCATCGTCGTCATGCGATCGACCGGTTTGACCTTCACCTGCCTGACGTCCGCGCCTTGCAGCACGGTGAGTGAGACCTCGCTTTCGGGATCGCCGCGTGCCCAGAGCTTCTTGTAGAAGCCTTCGAGCGTCGTCACGCGTTCGCCGTCGACGGCCAGCACCACATCGCCCGAGGCAAGTCCCGCCGCCTGCGCCGGGCTGTCGCGGTTCACGCGCACGATCTGGATGCGGCCGCCCTGTTCGGTGCTGCTCAATCCGAGCCAGGGGCGGCGGCTGGTGCGCGTGGTGCCGGTCTGTTCCATCTCCGCCAGGATCGGCTTGAGCAGGTCCACGGGCACGAACATGTTGCCCGGCACGCCGCGGCTGTCACCGGTGGCGTCGCCGACGAACAGGCTGCCGATGCCCAGGAGCTCGCCGCGCTGGTTGAACAGCGGCGCGCCGCTGTGATTGCGCAGCGGCGGCGAGGTGAAGAGGGCGTTCTCGATGTGGTATTCCCAGTACCCGGAGAACGCGCGCGCGCCCACCAGCTGCGTGACGCCAAGGCCGGCATCCTCGCCGCCGGTGGCGGCAATGAGCGGCGTGCGCAGGCTGGTGTCTCGCGCGCTGCCCAGGGGCGCAGGCTGGATCCCGCGCAGGGGTAGCAGCGGGCGCACGAGGCCGAATCCGGTGGCGAGGTCGTAGCCCACGGCGCGCGCCGGAATGACGCGGTTGTCGTGCGTCGTCAGCTGGATGCTGTCGGCTTCGAGAATCAGGTAGCCGATGGTCAGGACCAGGCCGTCGTTGCCGATCACCACGCCGGAGCCCGCCCTTTGCCGGCCCAGCGTCTCCGTGGAGCGCGCGCCATCGGTGGACGTCACCTGCACGCCCACGACGGCCTGCACGGCCCGCGTGACGGCCTCCACGGCCGCCTGCTGCGACGGCGGCGGCGGCGGCGTGGCGGCTGCGGAGTGCCCGATGGCGGCAAGGGCGACAAGGGCGCAGCCGGCAAGGCGCCAGGGTGTGGACTTCAGCGGCATGGAACTCCCCGGAGGTGTTCACCGCAGGATGCTGCAAAACCGCCGGGCCTGCAACCGGGCGGGGATTTGTTGCTTTCGAATTCGCCGCAATGCATTTTCTTTTTTTTGCATAATCGCGGCATCGAAATCCCGGAGGAAATTGCGTGGCGACTTACCTGGAACTGAAAGAACAGGCTGAAAAGCTGATGGCCGAGGCCGAACGCGTGCGCGAGCAGGAAATCGCGGACACCATCGACGACATCAAGCGCAAGATCGAGGTTTATGGATTGACGGCGGCCGACCTCGGATTCGCCAGGGCCGCCGGCCCGGGCAGTTCCCGGCCGAAACCCGCGGCAAAAGCGGCGGCCAAATACCGCGGGCCGAATGGAGAAACCTGGTCCGGCGGCCGCGGCCGCAAGCCGCAATGGGTGGTCGAGGCCCTCAAGCAAGGCAAGAACATGGAGGATTTCGCGGTCAAGGGCGGCCGCTGAAATTCAACCGACGCAAAACAAAAGCGGCCCCGCGGGGCCGCTTTTTTTTTGGCGATTGCCTTGCGGTCACACGCGGGCGGTGGACTGCGCTTCGTCGATGTCGGTGGCCGGCGTCAGGGAGGCAACGCGGCGATAGAACAGGTGGTAGCCCACCACGCACACGAGCAGTGCGGGAATGAGCACGTCGGGACGGCTGGGAAACAGGACCGCGGGCACCACCGGCGTCACTGCGCAAATCCACATCACCACGGAGACGGCGGCATTGCGCAGGTTGGGCGGCAGGTTGGGCAGGCGGGGGTGCACGAGTTGCGTGGCCACCAGGCTGTGCAGGTGGTGGCGGTCGGCTTCGCCGGGGGAGCGTCGCTGCATGCGGCGGCGGTAGACGCTGTACATCACCTCGATGGTGGGATAACCGCAAATCAGCACGGCCGCCCAGGGCGACACGCCGGAATTGCGCGCCAGCAATTCGACGCAAAGCCAGGCGAGCGCGAAGCCGGAGAAATACGCGCCGCCATCGCCCAGGAACAGCTTGCCCCAGGGGAAATTCACCAGCCAGAAACCGGCCAGCGCCGCAGCCATCACCACGGCGACCGTCGCCAGCGGAACATCACCAACGGAAAACGCAATGCCCGCGAGCGACAGCATGGAAATGATCACCGTGCCGCTGGCCAGGCCGTGGAAGCCGTCGATGATGTTGATCGCGTTGGCGATGCCGCCCACCGCGAAGGCGGTGAAGATCACCGCCAGCGGCCACCACGTGAGGACGAGTTCGGCCACCGGAATGTCGACGCGATTGAGGGCGACGCCGGTCAGCACGCAGGCCAGGCCGCCACTGGCCATCGTGACCAGCAGGCGGGTTCGCACGCTCACGCGCTTGGTCACGTCTTCCCACAAGCCGACGAAGAGCGCGGGCATGCCGGCGACGAGGATGGTGGAGAGCAGCTTGGCTTCGGCCAGTCCGGGCATCAGCATCCAGGCCGCAGCCACGGCGATGTAGATCGCGATGCCGCCCACGCGGGGCGTGGGGTCCAGGTGGAATTTCTGCACCGCACCCGGCACGTCCATGGTCAGGTGTCCGTGCTTGTGCGCACTGAGCACGAGGGCGTGCGCCAGGGCGAGCGAGACGAACAACGTCACCGTCACTGCGACGGGTGAACTCAGGGTGAGCACAGGAACCTTCCTCTCAATCCTTGTGCAGGCCCGGGAGGGCCTGCCCGTCACGTAATACAGAATGTGACAGAGGGACGCACTTTATTGCAGACTCACCTGTTACGCAATACGCCGCTTGGAGGAGATGCTCAAGCGGGGACGCAGTGAGAAGTAATACCCGGAAAAGTAGCGATCACCGGGTCGAGGTGTACGAATACTGCTTATAACGGTATCCACCGTACTTGTATGCATAACTGCCGTAATGCCTGCGGCTCAGGTCGAGCGCGTTCAGCAGGACGCCCGTGGCGGCCTTGCCGGCGTGCGCGAGCCGCTTGGCGGATTCGTGCAGTTCGCCCATCTGTGTCTCGCCCGCGCGGGCAACCAGAAGCAGCGTGCCGGCCTGCGCCGCAATCGCCGGGGTATCCGCGGCGACCAGCACCGGGGGCGTGTCGATGATGACGTAATCGTACTGGCTGGAAAGCTGCTGCAGCAGCGTCGCCAGCGCGCCACTCATCATCAGTTCCGCGGGATTCGGCGGCAGGGTGCCGGTGGTGATCACGTCCAGGTTCGGCAGCAGGTTGCGACGAATGACGTCAGCCGGCTGCAAGGTGCCGGCGATCAGCTCGGATAGGCCACGGGGGCGCGGCACGCCGAAGTACTGGTTCAGGTGACCCTTGCGCAGGTCGGCGTCGATCAGCACCACGCGCCGGCCGGTGCTGGCGAGTACCGCGGCAAAGTTGCACGAGACGAAGCTCTTGCCGACGTTGGGCGTGGCGCCGGTGATGAGAATGCGGTTGGAACTGCTTTCCAGCATCGCGAACTGCAATGCGGTCCGCAGGCTGCGCAGGCTCTCCACGGCTGGATCGTCCGGCAGGGTCGCCGCCAGGATGTGCATGCCGGGCTGCTTGGCAGACGCCTTGCGCGCAAGTTCTTCCTGGGAGTGGCTCAGCGGGATCGTGCTGTAGACGTTCAGGTTGGTCTCGGCCTCGATCTCCTGCGCATTGCGGATGCCGCGGAAGAAGGCGTTGCGCGCCAGTGCGATGAGAACGCCACCCACCAGACCCAGAGCACACGCGAGCAGCACGATGGAATTGCGGTTCGGCGCCACCGGCCATTCCGGCTTCGTGGGCTCGTCGATGACGCGCACGTTGCCGATCTTGCCCTCGCGCACCAGTTGCAGCTGCAGGGCGTTGTCACGCAGCCGCTGATACAGCTCCGTGTTGACCTTGACGTCGCGCTCGAGGCGGTAGGCGTCCTGCTGGACGCTCGGCATCGTGCGCACCCGCGCGTTCAGGCGCGCGATCTCGGTGCTCCACGCGCGGATCTGCTCGTCGAGCGTCTGAACCGTCGGATGCTGGGGCGTGAAGCGGCTGACGAATTCGCGGCGCTTCTGCTGCGCTTCCAGCAGCTTGGCCTCGAGGTCGGCGCTGCGTGTCAGTGCCATCTTCGCTTCTTCGTCGAGCGCTACGGTGCCCTGCTGGTTGCGATAGCGCGTGTAGCTCTCTTCCGCCTGGCTCAATTGCCGCTTGAACTGCGGCAGTTGCACGTCCAGGAACGCCAGGGTCTTCTCGGCCTCGGCGGCCTTGCGCTCGATGTTCTGCCGCACGTACTGGCGGCCCACTTCGGTGAGCACCACGCGCAGCTGCTCCGGGTCCGGCCCCTGCAGGCTGGCTTCGATGATGCCGGACTGCCGGCCTTTTTCGACCAGCTTCAAGTTGCGCTGCAGCGCCACGATGGTCCCCAGCCGCGAGCGGCGTGCCAGGTCGAATTCAGCGCCCGGATTGGCCTGCAAGGACGTGACGAGCAGCTCGATGTTGCCCGCGGAGGTGCCCTTGGTCGCCGGCGTGCCGACGGTGCCTGCCAGCTCGCCATCGATCTGCGGATGGCGCACCACGTAGCGGCCGTTGCCCAGCGCCGTCAGGCGGAACATGCTGCCTTCGAAGCGCTGCGGCACGGTGAAGGTGGGCACGGTGATCGACTCGCGGCCGCTCACGTAGCCGGGCATGCCGAAGAAGCCCGGGCTCGACAAGCCGCTGGAGATGCGGGCCATGGCGCTGCCGATGTAAGGCACGTAGCGCGGCCGGGCTTCGATATACAGGCGCGCATTGTCCACGGCCTGGCCGATCACCAGGCGCGAGCGCAGGATCTCGATTTCGGCGGAAGTGGCGGTCTTCACGTCCACCAGCCCCGCCGCTTCGCCGAGCAGCGCCTTGCTGTTGCCCATGTTGTCCTCGACCTGCACGAGCATGTTCGACTCGTACACCGGCCGCGCCAGGAAAGCGTAGACGCCGCCGATGGTGGCGGCGAGCGCCAGCACCGCCGCGATCAGCCACCGGTTATCGACGACGATGTCCCAGTACTCGACGAGGTTGATGCCGTCGGCTTCTTCCACGGCGGGCTGCGGCGCCGGGATCAGCTGGGTCTGCAGGGGGTGCGGAGCGTTCATGGTCGGGTCAGAGTCGCTGGATGCGCGGCACCCATTGGCCGATGCTTTTCTCGATGAGGGACAGCGCCGAGCGGAAGGCCTCCGGGGGCTGGCGATAGGGGTCCGGGACGTCCTGGTCGAGGTACTCGCCGAGGCGGAACACGCGGCCGCAGGTCTCGGGGTACGTCTTCTCGATGCGTCGCCGCTGCTCCTTCTCCATCACGAGGACCACGTCCGATTCCAGGCACATCTGCCGGCTGATCTGCCTGGCGCGGTGGGCGCGGATGTCCACGCCGCGGGAGGCCAGCAGTTCGATCGCGAGATCGTCCGCGGGCTGCCCGATCAGCGCACCCAGGCCGGCCGAATGGAGGCGGACACCGGGCAGCGCGGAGGCGAGCAGCCCCTCCGCCATGGGGCTGCGACAGATGTTGCCTTCACAAACGACCAGGATGGACTTCACGGGTTGACGACGGAGCGGGCGGTCCCGAGCGCCTGCGCGCTGGGCAGGATCAGGCTGAGGATGCGGTTCCACTGCACGAGCGGCACCGGATCGATGTAGATGACGTCGCGCGGGCGCAGCGAGAAGGTCTCGGCCAGCGCCAGCGCGGTCGGGCTGCTCGCGTTCAGGTGGAACACGGCGGGAGAGTCCTGGCCCACGTTGCGGATCACGTAGATCTGCCCCGTGTTGGCCGTGCCCAGGTTCGGGCCGCCGGCCTCGGCGATCGCCTCGTTGAGCGTCAGGCGGCCGTTGCGCATCGGCAGCGCGGCGGGCCGCACGACCTCGCCCATGACGAAGATCTTGCTCTCATCGCGGCTGCGGACCGTCACCAGGTCGCCGTTCTGCAGCAGGATGCGGTTCGGGTTGACGCCGCTTTCCTGCAGGCGGACGAGGTCCACCACGGTGGTCACGCTGTCGCGCGTGAGGGTGACGAAGGAGCGATCACCGGTGGGCGTGATGCCCCCGGCGCGGTTGATCGCATCCGTCAGCGTCATCGGCACGTCGGTGAAGATCTGCGTGCCAGGCGTGCGTACCTCGCCCTCGACATAGGCGCGGCGGCTGCGGAACGACGCGATGCGCACCGTGACCTGCGGATCCTTGATCACATGCTGGATGCGCTGGGAGATCAGTTCGGCGGCCTGCGACTCGGTGAGGCCGCCCACGCGGATGCGGCGGGCATAGGGAAAGAAGATGGACCCGTCCTGGTCGACGATGAAGCCGGGCGCACCGCTGATGCCTGTGGGATCGCTGCTGCCGCCGATGACCTGGCCGCCAAGCGGCTGCAGTTCAGGGTGGTCGTAAACGACGATGCTGATGATGTCGCTCGGGCCGATCGTGTACGGCCGTGGCTCCCCGAACAGCCGCTCGATGCCGGTAGGTGGCCCTTTCGGTACCGTCGCCTGCTGAGCGCGCACCAGTGCCGGCGTGATCGGCGTGATCACCCCCTGCGGGGGCGCGTTCGGGTCCGCCGGCACGTATTGCCCCAGCGTGATGCTCGATCTTTGTTTCGGATCGGCAAAATCGAAGCCCGGCGCGGTCACAACGGCACAGCCATGCAGCAGCGCCGCTACGAAGACGAGCGCGCAGTGCGAAACCCGGCGAAAACTCGGTTTCCCCATATTCCTCTTTTGTATGAAGGGCGAACTGTAACTTAGCAGCTTACGAACTTCCATGTAGGGGGAAAGACCAGCCCGCTAAATGTGGAAAGCTACCGGGCTGCCTCTTCACCGGGCGGCATCCCGCAGACGCCGCACGTTGTCCTCGAAATAGAGCAGCCCGGCACGATCGGAGTTGTGGACTTGGTCGAGGGAGGTCACCGGCGGGAGCAAGCCCCGGTTGAAGGTGACGACGTTGACCGTTTCGCCAACCACGGTCTCCCGGGTGATGGAGAAACGCGGGGTCCCCGTCACCTGCACGAAGCCCGGGTTCATGTCCCGCCGCGGACCGAGCGGCAGGGACACTTCGAGCCCCGCGATCGTTCGCGACGGCGCAGACGAGAAGGTGGTACGGCGCACGAAAGCCTGCACGGCGATGTCCCCGAACCATTGACGCAGCCCCACTTGCAGGCCGCGATCGTTGTTCAGGAACTGACCGCCCGTGGCCTCGACATAGGTGCGCGTGGGGGCGACGTGGTAGCGGTAGGACAGCAGGGCCGGCCTGGCCTCACGGGGCTGGCCGATGATCGAACCGAAATCGCTGTTGTGGAGCCACCCGGCCTGTGCGCTCACCCGGTGGCGTCCCTCGCCCGGCTCCCAGCGCAGTTCGCCGACGGCGCCGTCGAAGTGGTTCGCGAGCCGGCCGAGCGTGACCTGCGCAGTGAGTGCGGCCAGACCCAAGTCGCGGATGCGAACGTCGTCCGCCGCCATCCAGCGTTCCAGCGGCAGGCGCATCGACTGCGTGAACGACAGCCGGTCCGTGCCGTTGCGCACTGCGCGGCTGGCGAAGACACCGCCTGGCCGGAAGTCGTCGGTGCGTGCCAGTTCGCCCGTGACATGCCAGTCGACACTGGCCCCGCTCCAGAGCGGCTGGCTGAAACCGAGGTTCACGCCGACCGAATAGTCGAGGGTGCCCACTTCCGTCGCCGTCTGCAGCCTCAGGGCCGGCGAGATCGCCACGCGCAGCGTCTTCCAGCTTGGTTGCACGCCGCGGACCATCCAGGTGGCGCCGCGCTGCAAGTCGTCGAGCGGCATCGTGCCGGGGGTGGAGAGTTCGCCAGCCGCGCAGCTGGCCTGCGGCCGAGCGATCCATTCGGCCAGGCAATCGGTCTGGCCGGTCACGCCCACCAGCGGAAGCTGCCGTTGCGTCAGGACGAGGCGGTAGCCGGTGCGTTGCGTGCCGAGCACCTGCCCGATGGCCGCGAGGGCCGCGCCGACGGCATCGACCGAGTTCCAGTTGTAGGTGGCGTTGTTGGCGCGCACGGCGACCGCGCCATCCGCCATTCGCCCGACCCAGATGTCTTCCAGCCCGCGTGCCTGCAGTTGCGCGGCGAGCTGGTCCATCTGGTCGTCCCTCACGGGCGCGGCGTTCCCTTGCGCCGCCGACGGCGCGGAGGCCTCGCCGGGCGCCGGCGTCCGTGCCTCGTAGGCGGGCAGCGGCAGCTGGGCGCCCGACAACTGCGGCAGTGGAGAGCGCGGCGCATCGTTGCGCAGTGGCGGCACCTTGTAGAGGGGGATCGACACGCCGGCCGTGATCCACGAGCGCTCCGTGACCGTGGAGTCGGTGAGCCGCGCAGTCGCGCCAACGTGCGCACGCCAGCCCTCGGGCAACCATTGTTGCGGCGCGAACAGCCGCACACCCGCCCAGGCGTTCTTGTCGCTGTATTCCAGGTGACCGCGCAGCCACGGCAGGGGCTGCCAGGCCGCCCCTGCGAAGGGCCCGTCCAGGGGGGATCGCCCGATCTGCCGCTTGGCCAGGCCCCCGCTGAGCTCCACGGTGTCCGCGGAATACGTCAGGACACCGTAATAGGAACGGAAATTGGTTGCGGCCCCACCCACGTCGGTGGCACCCGCCGCGAGGAAGAAGCGGTTGCCCGCATCCAGCCCAATCCCGCCCTTGAAGGAAACGGACAGGTCACGGATGCCGTTGCACCGCTGCACGAAGCAATTCGTCTGCAGGGGCGAGTTGGCTGCGATGCGGCCGACGACTTCCAGGTTCGGCAGCAGGCCGAAGCCGCCGACGAAGTTGTGTCCCGAGGGATCCCGGGCGCCGGGCAGCTGCCGGTCGTACGTGAAAGAGAAGCGCCCCCACTCGAGCAACCTCGCGTTGGGGGTGATTTCCAGCCCCGTGAAGCCGGCGGAAGTAATCGTGCTTTCCACGGCGAGCGCATGGCCACCGCAGCCGGCGGCGGCGAGGCAGATCACGGGAAGGATTCGAACTCTCATCGGGCGCGCATCTTAACTGGCGGGGTTCGCCGCGCCCCAACGGTGGGTTCAGCCATTCGGGTGAGCAAGCAACACTGCCGGTTTACCGCTGGTTGCATTTGGGGTACGCTTCACCAAGCGCGGCGTTTCGCGTTCCCACCCTATCTTTCAAGAGGTTCCCCGATGAAGAAACTGTTCCTGGCTGCCGCGCTCGTCGCGAGCTCGATTGGCCTCGTCGCATGCGGCGGCGGCGGTGACGAGCCGGCCAACGTGGCGGCGAACGACCTGAACCTGCAGCTCAGTCCCTCGACCGGCCAGGCGGCGACGCAGCCTTTCGTGAACGTGCCTTTCGTGTTTCCGAGTGCCGTTCCGGACCTCGGGACGACTGCCCCCACGACCGTCACGATCACGCCCCCGCCCACGAACAACCTGCAGCCTGGCGGCAGTAACCCCGGCTTCCAGGTCGTCTCCGGCGGCCAGACCGCCAGCGGCATCCTGCAATTCGGCTCCTGCATCTTCGTCGTCACAGCGTCGACCTTCCCTGCAGGCCACCGGCTCGCACAGGGCAATACCGTCACCGTCAACCCGTGCAACATCAATGTCAATACCGCGGGTGCGGTGGCGAACGGCGTCGCAATCACGCGGTCGGCCGCCTTGCGGTTGGGCGCTGCGGCCTCGTCCGGCTCCTCCGTCACCGTGAACGTCAACCCAGGCGGCAACATCACCGTCAACGGCAACGCGGGCGTGGGAACGGTCACCCTGACCCCCGTGTCCGGCTGATTCCAGTCCCCCAGAAGCAAAAAGCCCGTGCACTGCACGGGCTTTTTCTTTGTCTTCCTCGCTCTGGTGCCGGAGGCCGGAATCGAACCGGCACGGTGTTGCCACCGGCAGATTTTGAGTCTGCTGCGTCTACCGATTTCGCCACTCCGGCAGCGGGGAAGGGGAGTCGGAAATTATGGCACAGTGACACCATGCAATATCCCACCATCGAGGACGCGATCGGCCGCACGCCGCTCGTGGCCTTGCAGCGCATCGGCGCGGCGGAGAACGCAAGGCGCGGCAACGTCATCCTGGGCAAGCTCGAAGGCAACAACCCCGCCGGCTCCGTGAAGGACCGCCCCGCCCTGGCGATGATCAAGCGCGCGGAGGAGCGCGGCGAGATCAAGCCGGGCGACACCCTCATCGAAGCAACTTCCGGCAACACCGGCATCGCGCTGGCCATGGCCGCCGCGATCCGCGGCTATCGCATGGTGCTGATCATGCCGGAGGACCTGTCGATCGAGCGCGCGCAGACGATGAAGGCGTTCGGCGCCGAACTCATGCTCACGCCCAAGAGCGGCGGCATGGAATACGCGCGCGACCTCGCCGAGAACATGCAGCGCGAAGGCAAGGGCCGGGTGCTGGACCAGTTCGCCAACACCGACAACCCGCGCATCCACTACGAGACCACCGGCCCCGAGCTGTGGGACCAGACGAAGGGCCGCATCACCCATTTCGTCAGCGCGATGGGCACGACCGGCACCATCACGGGCGTCTCGCGCTACATGAAGGAGAAGAACCCGACGGTGCGCATCATCGGCGCGCAGCCGAACGAGGGTTCGCGCATCCCCGGCATCCGCAAGTGGCCGCAGGAATACCTGCCGAAGATCTATGACGCGAGCACTGTCGACGAGCTCGTGTACGTGAGCCAGGACGACGCGGAGGAGATGTGCCGGCGCCTGGCGCGCGAGGAGGGCATCTTCGCCGGCATTTCCGCAGCGGGCGCATGCTGGGTCGCCCTGCAGGTGGCGCAGCAGGTCGAGAACGCGACGATCGTCTTCGTCGTCTGCGACCGCGGCGACCGCTACCTGTCCACCGGTGTGTTCCCGGCCTGACGTCGGAGCTGCGATTGAGCGACTACCGCTTCTGTCCCGCCTGCGCGACGCCGCTGCAGTGGATCACGCAGCAGGAGGACGGCGGCGACAAGCAGCGCCTGCGCTGCCCGGGCTGCGGCTGGACGCACTGGAACAATCCCACGCCGGTGCTCGCGGCCATCATCGAGTACCAGGGGCAGGTGCTGCTCGCACGCAATGCGGCGTGGCAGCACAAGATGTATGCACTGATCACGGGGTTCATGGAGGCCGGCGAAACGCCGCAGGACGGCATCACGCGCGAGATCGCCGAGGAAACCAGCCTGCGCGCGACCAAGCTGCAGTTGATCGGCGTCTACGATTTCCAGCGCATGAACCAGGTGATCATCGCCTACCATGCCCTGTGCGAGGGCGAGGTGCGGCTGTCGCCCGAGCTCGCCGAATACCGCCTCTTCCCGCTGGACCAGGTGCGCTGCTGGCCCGCTGGCACCGGTTTCGCGCTGGCCGAATGGCTGCGCAGCCGCGGCCACGAGCCGCAGTTCATGGAGTGGCCGCGCCGCCCCCAGGAGACATCATGAACATCGACAAGGAAATCGACACCCGCGGGCTGAACTGCCCGCTGCCCATCCTGAAAGCGAAGAAGGCGCTGACGGACATGCAGAGCGGGCAGCTGCTGAAGGTGGTTTCCACCGACGGTGGCTCGCTGCGCGACTTCCAGGCCTTCTCCAAGCAGACCGGCAACGAGCTGGTCGAACAGCAGACGGTGGGCAGCGACTACATCCACGTGCTGCGCCGCCGGTGACGGCGCACGCAGGCGACGACGCGCTCGTCGTGCTGCGCACGGCGGCAGGCGACCGCGCCACCCTCAGCCTCCATGGGGCGCAGCTGCTGTCCTGGGTGCCGACGGGCGAGCGCGAGCAGCTGTACGCGAGCCCGAGCTCGCATCCGGGCACGGGCAAGGCAGTGCGCGGCGGCGTACCCGTGTGCTTTCCGCAATTCGCCGGTCGCGGACCGCTGCCCAAGCACGGCTTCGCGCGCAACAGCCGCTGGGAATTGCTGCTCGCGCCATCCATGCAAGGCGAGCTCGCCGAGCTTCGCTGCCGGCTCGCTGCCGCGAACGCCTCCTCCTCATGGGAACATGCCTTCGGCCTGGTACTGTGCGTGCGCCTCGGACCCCGCTTCGTCGAACTGGAACTGCAGGTCGCGAACACCGGCACCAGCGCATTCGGCTTCACCGGGGCGCTGCACACCTACCTGCGCGTGGACAGCATGGTGGACGCCGCGCTGCACGGCCTGCAAGGCGTGCTTTACGAGGACACGGCGAACGACGGCGTGTTCGCGCGGGATGCGGACCCCGAGCTTCGCGTGACGGGCGAACTCGATCGCGTCTACCGCGATGCGCCCGCCCACCTGGAACTGCGGGAGCGCGGCCTGCCCGCCCGCCGCATCGCGCAGCAGGGCTTCAGGGACACGGTGGTGTGGAACCCCGGGCCGCAGAAGGCCGCGACCCTGGGCGACATGCCGGCTGCCGACTGGCAGCGCATGCTGTGCGTGGAGGCCGCGGCCGTGCACGAGCTGGTGCAGCTCGCCCCCGGCGCCACCTGGCGCGGCACGCAGCGCATCACGCTGGCCTGATCAGGCGGCGCAGAGCTTGTGCACGTAGGCGGTGAACGCCGGCCCGATCTCCGGGTGCTTCATCGCGAATTCGACCGTGGCCTCCAGGAAGCCGTCCTTGCTGCCGCAGTCATAGCGCTTGCCTTCGTAGCGGTAGGCATGCACGCCTTCGGTTCCGATCAGTTGTGCGATCCCGTCGGTCAGCTGGATCTCGCCGCCGCTGCCCCGCGGCTGGTTGCGGATCGCCTCGAACACCGAGGGCGTCAGCACGTAGCGGCCTGCCACGCCCAAGCGTGAAGGCGCCTTGTCGGGCGAAGGCTTCTCGACCATCTGCCGCACCTTCACCAGCCTGTCCCCGCTGGCATCGCCGGCCACGATGCCATAGCGCTTGACGTGCTCCAGCGGCACTTCCTGCACCGCCAGCACCGAACATTGCACTTCCTTGAAGGTCTCGACCATCTGCGCCAGCACGCCGGGGCCGCCGTCCTTGCCCACCATCAGGTCGTCGGCCAGCAGCACCGCGAAGGGCTCGTCGTGCACGATGTGCGAGGCGCACAGCACCGCGTGGCCCAGGCCCAGCGCGCGCGGCTGCCGCACGTAGGAGCAGACCATGTCGTCGGGCACCACCGAACGCGCCACCGCCAGCAGCTCCGTCTTGCCTGCCACTTCGAGCTCGTTCTCGAGCTCGTAGGCCGTGTCGAAGTGGTCCTCGATGGCGCGCTTGTTCTTGCCGGTCACGAAGATCATGTGCCGGATCCCGGCTTCGTAGGCTTCCTCCACCGCATACTGGATCAGGGGCTTGTCGACGACCGGCAGCATCTCCTTGGGGGATGCCTTGGTCGCGGGCAGGAAGCGCGTTCCCAGGCCGGCAACCGGGAAGACCGCCTTGTTAACTTGTGTGAACTTTTTCATCGACCTGCTGTAGAGTAGTGGCTAGAGTTTGGCGCGCTGGCACCGGCCAGGTCCATTTTGCTGAAAGAAGCGCTTTTCCGGTGAACCGCAGAAAGCTTTGTCTTGGAAATCCTCCTCCTTGAGCGGCTGATCCCGGAAGCCCACGCGTGGCTCGCGGCGCGCCACGACGTCGCGTACCGGCCCGAGCTGGCCGCGGACCTGATCGAGCTGCGCAAGCAGCTGTACAACGTGCAGGCCCTGGTGCTGCCGCGCAAGATCGTCGTCACGCGCGAGTTCCTGGACTTCGCGCCCGTCCTGCGCGGCCTCGCCCGCATGCACGTGGGCACGGACAACACGGACCTCGAAGCCTGCCGCGAACGCAAGGTGCGCGTGATCCAGGCCATCAACGCCCATGTGCGCTCCAACGCCGAATTCCTGCTGGCCAGCCTGCTGCTGCTGTACCGGCGCGGCCTGGCGGCCACCCTGAAGGGCGAGCGCAATGCACCGGGCACCATCGGGCGCGAAATCCACGGCAGCACCATCGGCATCCTGGGTCTCGCACCGTCCGCGCACGCGCTGGCCATCATGCTGCATGCGATGGGCGCCAAGCTGATCGGCTACGACCCCGCGGTGCACCACACCAATCCCGCCTGGCAGCGGCTGAAGATCCAGCCGGTGAGCCTGCACGACGTGATGGCGCAGTCGGATGCGGTGTCGGTGCAGGTGCTCTACGCCTCGCGCTACCAGGGATTCATCAACGACAAGATGCTGGCCTCGTGCAAGCGCGGCCAGTTCTGGGTGGGCACCACGCGATCGTCGCTGTTCGATGCGGATGCGTTCGCACGCGCCTTGGGCGATGGCCGGATCGAAGCAGCCATCCTCGATGGCGCCGAGGCCGGCTTCGGCAGTCGCGGCACGCCGCTGCACGACCTGCCCAACCTGTACCTCACGCCGCGCCTGGGCTCGCTCACGCGCGAATCGCGCCAGCGCGCCAGCTGGTACGTGGTGCAGCGCCTGCACGAGCTGCTGACTACGCCGCGCAATTCGGGCTTCGACACGATCCTGAGCGCGCCGATGGGCCTGGACTCCGTGTCCGGCGAGAGCGTTCCCGCGAGCCAGCCGCAGGACCTGGAGTAGCGAAAGTCCGGGTGTTGGGGTGCGGCTTCGCCGCAACCCAACCTACCTGGGTCCCGTAGGTTGGGTTGCGCGTAGCGCACCCCAACACGGGTCAACCCAATCGCTGCAGCTGCCACCGGATCTTCTCCAGCGCCGCGCCGAAATCCGCGATGCGCTTGCGCTCCTGCTCGATCACGGCCGGCGGCGCCTTCGCGACGAAGGCTTCGTTGGACAGCTTGCCGCCGGCCTTGGCGAGCTCGCCTTCCAGCCGCGTCGCCTCCTTGGCCAGGCGGGCCTTCTCGGCGGCCACGTCGGTTTCCATGTACAGGCACAGGCGGGCGTCGCCCACCACCGCGACCGGCGCGGCCTTCGCAGCGGCAGCCCAGCTCGCCTCATCCTCGAACACGCGCACTTCGCTCAGCTTGGCCAATGCCTGCAGCACGGGTGCGGCTTCGCGCATGAACCCGGCGTCGCCCAGCACGTAGGCGGGCAGGCGCGTGGACGGCGGCACGTTCATCTCGCCGCGCAGGTTGCGGCAGGCATCCACGACCGACTTCAGGCGCTGCACCCAGGCCTCCGCCTGCGGGTCGATGTAGCCGGCATTGCTCTCCGGATAGGCCGCGACGCTGACCGAGTCGCCGGTCTTGCCGGCGACGGGGGCGACCTTCTGCCAGAGTTCCTCGGTGATGAAGGGGATGACCGGGTGGGCCAGGCGCAGGATCGCCTCGAGCACGCGAATGAGGGTGCGGCGCGTGCCGCGCTGCTGCGCCGCGTCCCCCGTCTGAACCTGCACCTTCGCGATCTCGAGGTACCAGTCGCAGTACTCGTCCCAGACGAACTGGTAGATGCCGGCGGCGACGTTGTCCAGTCGGTATTCGGCGAAGGCCTTCCCCACGTCGGCTTCGGCGCGCTGCAGCAGCGAGATGATCCACCGGTCGGCCGCTGTCAGTGTCGCATCCTGCTCCGACAGCTCGTGCCCCTCGCAATTCATCAGCACGAATCGCGTGGCGTTCCAGAGCTTGTTGCAGAAGTTGCGGTAACCCTCGCAACGCTTGGGGTCGAAGTTGATGTTGCGGCCGAGCGTGGCGACCGCCGCGAAGGTGAAGCGCACCGCGTCGGCGCCGAAGGCCGGGATGCCCTCCGGGAATTCCTTCTCGGTGTTCCTGCGCACCTGCGGCGCCGTCTCGGGCTTGCGCAGGCCGGTCGTTCGCTTTTCCAGCAGCGGCGGCAGGGCGATGCCGTCGATCAGGTCCACCGGGTCGAGCACGTTGCCTTCCGACTTGCTCATCTTCTTGCCATGCGAGTCACGCACCAGGCCGTGGATGTAGACATCGCGGAAGGGCACCTGGCCCGTGAAGTGCGTCGTCATCATGATCATCCGGGCGACCCAGAAGAAGATGATGTCGTGGCCCGTCACCAGCACCGAGGAGGGCAGGTACAGCTGCAGGTCCTGCGTCCGGTCCGGCCAGCCGAGGGTGGAGAAGGGCACCAGCGCCGACGAATACCAGGTGTCCAGCACGTCGGGGTCGCGCGTGAGCTTGCGCCCCGGTGCCTGCGCCTGCGCGCCTTGCTCCGTTTCGGCGACGTAGACCTTGCCCTCTACGTCGTACCAGGCCGGGATCTGGTGGCCCCACCAGAGCTGGCGCGAGATGCACCAGTCCTGGATGTTGCGCATCCACTGGAAGTAGGTGCTGGTGTGGTTCTCCGGGATGAAGCGCACGGCGCCGGTTTCCACCGCTTCGATCGCCTTCTGCGCGATCGACTTGCCGGTGGGATCCTGCTCGCTCACCTTGGTCGTCGCCACGAACCACTGGTCCGTCAGCATCGGCTCGACGACCTGCCCGGTGCGCGCGCAGCGCGGCACCATCAGCTTGTGCTTGCGGGTCTCGGCCAGCAGCCCCTGGGCCTCGAGGTCGGCCACCACCTTCTTGCGCGCGACGAAGCGGTCCAGGCCACGGTATGCCGCCGGCGCGTTGTCGTTGATCTTCGCGTCCAGCGTCAGCACGGTGATCATCGGCAGCTTATGCCGCTGGCCCACGGCGTAGTCGTTCGGGTCGTGGGCGGGCGTGACCTTCACCACGCCGGTGCCGAATTCCTTGTCGACGTATTCGTCCGCGATCACCGGGATGTCGCGGTCGCACAGCGGCAGCCGGACCATCTTGCCCACCAGGTGCCGGTAGCGCTCGTCCTCGGGATGCACCATCACCGCGGTGTCGCCGAGCATGGTCTCCGGCCGCGTGGTGGCCACCGTCAGATCGCCCGACCCATCCGCCATGGGATACCGGATGTGCCAGAGGAAGCCGTCCTCTTCCTCGCTCTCCACCTCCAGGTCGCTCACCGCGGACTTCAGTTCCGGGTCCCAGTTCACCAGCCGCTTGCCGCGGTAGATGAGGCCCTGCTCGTACAGCTGCACGAAGGTCTGCGTCACGATGTGCGAGAGCTTCTCGTCCATCGTGAAGTACTCGTGCGACCAGTCCACGCTGGCGCCCATGCGCCGCATTTGCGTGGTGATGGTGTTGCCCGACTGTTCCTTCCACTCCCAGACCTTGCGCACGAAGTTCTCGCGGCCCAGGTCATGGCGGCTGATGCCCTGCTCCTGCAGCTGGCGCTCCACCACGATCTGCGTGGCGATCCCGGCGTGGTCCGTGCCGGGCACCCACAGCGTGTTGAAGCCGCGCATCCGGTGG
>DATAGN010000196.1:0-2841 GCA_036263715.1 Ramlibacter sp. | reverse complement strand
GCCCGCTTCCTGGGCCGCGGTGTGCGCCACCCAGACCATGGTGCCGTACGTCAGCACCGTCACCTGCGCACCGGGCCGGAACACCGCGGCCGACTCCAGCGGCACCTTGTAGTAGCCGGTGGGCACGTTGCCCAGTTCGTGCTTAGCCCAGGGCACCACCGGCCGGTCGTGGTGGCCGTCGAAGGGGCCGTTGTACAGGCGCTTGGGCTCGAGGAAGATCACCGGGTCGTCGCATTCGATGGCGGCGATCAGCAGCCCCTTGGCGTCGTACGGGTTGCTGGGCATCACCGTGCGCAGGCCGCACACGTGCGTGAACAGCGCTTCCGGGCTCTGGCTGTGCGTCTGCCCGCCGTAGATGCCGCCGCCGCAGGGCATGCGCACCGTCAGCGCGCAGGTGAAGTCGCCGGCGCTGCGATAGCGCAGCCGCGCCGCCTCGGACACGATCTGGTCGCTGGCCGGGTAGAAGTAATCCGCGAACTGGATCTCGGCGACCGGCCGCAGCCCGTACGCCGCCATGCCGACGGCTGCGCCGACGATGCCGCCCTCGTTGATGGGTGCGTCGAAGCAGCGCGACTTGCCGTACTTCGCCTGCAGGCCTTCGGTGACGCGGAAGACGCCGCCGAAGTAGCCGACGTCCTGGCCGAAGACGACCACGTTGTCGTCGCGCTCCATCATCACGTCCATCGCGCTGCGCAGCGCCTGGATCATCGTCATCGACTTGAGCTCGCCGGCCGCGGCGTCGTCGGGCACCTGTTTCGTCTTCGTCAGCATGCTCAGACTCCGAGTTCCTGCCGCTGCCGCCGCAGGTGCGCGGGCGTCTCGGCATAGACGTCCTCGAACATCGTGGAAGCGCTCGGGATGTGGCCATCGAGCAGCGTGCCGTGGCTTTCGGCTTCCTTCTGGGCGGCGGCGACTTCGGCCTCCAGTTCCGCCTGCACCTGCCGGTGCTCCTGCTCGGACCAGGCGCCGATGTTCACCAGGTGCTGCTTCAGGCGCAGGATGGGGTCGCCGAGCGGGAAGCGCTCCCAGTCGTCGGCCGGCCGGTACTTCGACGGGTCGTCGGAGGTGGAGTGCGCGCCGGCTCGGTAGGTCACCCACTCGATCAGCGTCGGCCCCAAGTTCGAGCGTGCGCGTTCCGCCGCCCAGCGCGATGCGGCCAGCACCGCGAGGAAGTCGTTGCCGTCCACCCGCAGCGAGGCGATGCCGCAGCCTACGCCGCGCGCGGCGAAGGTGGTGGACTCGCCCCCGGCGATGGCCTGGAAGGTGGAGATCGCCCACTGGTTGTTGACGACGTTCAGCACCACCGGGGCGCGGTACACGTGCGCGAAAGTCAGCGCCGTGTGGAAGTCCGCTTCCGCGGTGGCGCCGTCGCCGATCCAGCCCGAGGCGATGCGCGTGTCGCCCTTGATCGCCGAGGCCATCGCCCAGCCCACCGCCTGGATGAACTGCGTCGCCAGGTTGCCGGAGATCGAGAAGAAGCCGGCGCGCTTGTAAGAGTACATCACCGGCAGCTGGCGGCCCTTGAGCGGGTCGCGCTCGTTGGACATCAGCTGGCACATGAGCTCGCTCATCGCGATGTCGTCGCGCGCGAGCAGCAGGCCCTGCTGGCGGTACGTGGGAAAGCACATGTCGCCCGCCTCGAGCGCCTGCGCGTGCGCGACGGCGATGGCTTCCTCGCCGAGGCATTGCATGTAGAAGGAGATCTTCTTCTGCCGCTGCGCGACCAGCATGCGGGCGTCGAAGATGCGCGTCTTCATCATCGCGCGCAGGCCCTTGCGCAACTGCGTCGGCGCGACCTCGGGCACCCAGGGGCCGACGGCGTTGCCGGCGTGGTCGAGCACGCGGATCAGGGTGTACGCGAGGTCCTGCGTGTCGAAGTGCGGCGTGTCCACGGGCGGGCGCCGCACCGTGCCCGCTTCGGACAGGTAGAGGTAGGAAAAGTCGGTGGTGCAGCCGGGCCGGCCGGATGGCTCCGGCACGTGCAGTCGCAGGGGCTGGCGCTGGGTCATGCTTGTCTCCCGAACGGTTCGGTCCATTTTGCAAGCGGACGAGGATTGCGGGGGGCGCACTTGCCTCAGCAGGCAGCCCGGCCGTTGCCGCCGCGGCTTAGAATCCGCGCCCCGGTCCCACTTTCCCTGCGCACCTCCATGTCCTTCATCGTTTCCCACCAGGTGCTCGACGACATCCTGAAGAAGAACCGGCTCAAGTCCAACGACCTCGCGGGCATCGACAAGCTGTTCGGCGGCGCCGACGGCTACTACTGGTACCGCACGCTGCGCCAGATGTGCGACGAAGACGAGCTGATCGTGTGGAAGTCGGAAGAAGAGATCCGCTCCGCGGTGCAAGGGCACGAGAACACGACGGCCGCCGAGGACGAGGTCAAGCCGCAGCCGCTGGGCGACGCGCACGTGGCGGCGATCGCCGGGCTGATCTCGATCCAGCGCTGACCCGTCATCCCCGCGCAGGCGGGGATCCAGGGCGCCCTGGGCCCCCGCCTTCGCGGGGGTGACGCTCAGGTCTTCCCCGCCGCCAGCGCCGCCCGCAGCTTGTCCTTCTTGCTCGGGCGCTTGCCCTTGATGCCGCCGGTGCCGTCGTTCACGGCAGCGGGCGGGGCCACTTCCCTGGGCTCGAAGCCTTCGACCTGTTCGCGCGGCAGGCTCAGGTTCTGCCGCTTCTCGATCAGGGCAAAGTGCGCGTGCGTGGCGGCGCTCGTGAAGCTCACGGCCACCCCGGAAGCGCCGGCCCGGCCGGTGCGGCCGATGCGGTGCACGTAGTCGTCGGCCGAGCGCGGCAGGTCGTAGTTGACGACGGCAGCGAGGCCCGGGATGTCGATGCCGCGCG
>DATAGN010000195.1:0-20722 GCA_036263715.1 Ramlibacter sp. | reverse complement strand
ACATTCGGCGAGGCGGGCCGCCCCACCCTGGCCCGGACCGAGGCACGATCGATCCAGGCGCTAGGATCCGCGACAGGAGGAGAAGTCCATGAACGCCGTATCCGCGGAAGTGCAGTCCCTGTTCCATTCACCCGAGGTGCGCGGCCTGCGCGGCGACCTCGCGCTGGCCTTGCGCGCGGCGGCGCACCACGGGCTGGGTGAAGGCGTGTGCAACCATTTCAGCGTCGCCCTGCCGGGCCGGCCGGACTGGTTCCTGCTCAACCCGCGCGGCTTGCACTGGAGCGAGGTGCAGGGCCACGACGTCGTGCTGGTGGACGCGCAGGGGCAACGCCTGGCCGGCGCGCACGCCATCGAACCCACCGCGATGTTCATCCACGCCGCCGTGCACCGCATCGCCGGCAAGGCCTGCGTGATGCACACCCACATGCCGTATGCCACGGCCCTGACGCTCACCGACCTGCGAGGGCCGGACACGGCGCTGTCACAGAACGCGATGCGCTTCCATGGCCGCATCGCCGTGGATGCCCAGTACAACGGGCTGGCGCTCGATGCGGCCGAGGGCGAGCGCATCGCCCGCGCGATGAACGGGGCCGATGTCGTCTTCCTCGCCAACCACGGCGTGGTCGTCTGCGGCGAGAAGATCGCCTGGGCCTTCGACGACCTGTACTACCTGGAACGCGCCTGCATGCACCAGGTGATCGCCCAGTCCACCGGGCGCCCCCTGCAGCCGGTTCAGCCCGAACTTGCGGCGCGCGTCGCGGCCCAGACGATGGGCGAGCGGATGCAATCGGACCTGTTCTTCGACAGCCTGCGGCGCATGGTGCGCTGAGGCTGCGCCTCCAGCACGAAGGCCGAAGGCTCCAGCGCGTAGAGCAGCGCCCGCCGCGGCGCGTCCGCCGAGAAACTGTCGCCAGGCGCCAGGATCACGTCGCGCGGGTCGTGGTCGAGCGTCAGCCACAGGTGCCCCGCGGTGCAGCGGATCGCGGCCAGCGAGGCATCGGGGATTTCGAACAGCTGCCTGGCGGGCAGGGAAACGGTGGGACCTTCGTTCATGGCCGGCTCCTTTGCATGCGGTATGCGAATGAATATACTGGCCGCTCCTCCCTTTGAGAAACGGTCGATTCGCATGGTTGGCATGCATCCGGCGCATTCGAAGCTCGCCGAGCCGCGCTCCCGCCAGATGCGGCTGGACCTGCTGCATGCGTTCGAGGCCGCGGCGCGGCACCTCAGTTTCACCCGGGCCGGGGAGGAGCTGTTCCTCTCGCAGTCGGCCATCAGCCGCCAGGTGCAGCAGCTCGAGGAAAGCGTGGGCGCGCCGCTGTTCGAGCGCCGGCATCGCGCCCTGGTGCTCACCGAGGCGGGGCGCATCCTGCAGCGCGCCGTCGACGACAGCCTGGAGCGCCTGCGCGATGCCGCCGCGCGGGTGCGCAGCACCGCGCAGCGGCAGCAGGTCACCTTGACCTGCACCCCGGGCTTTGCCTCCTTCTGGCTGATCCCGCGCCTGGCCCGCTTCACGTCCGCCAACCCGGAGGTCGACGTGCGGATCGCCGCAACGCTGGACCTGCTGGACCTGGAGCGCGGCAACGTGGACCTGGCCGTTCGCTTCGTGCCGAGTGCGCAGGGGCAGGGGCCGCTGCTGTTCGAGGAGGAAGTGCAGCCGATGTGCGCGCCGCAGTTGCTGCGCGATGCCAAACGGCCGCTCAGGACGCCCGCCGACCTGGCGCAGCACACGCTGCTGACGGTGGAGATGCAGGACGCGCCGGCGACGGTCGACTGGGAACCGTGGCTGCAGCTGATGGAACTGCCGGCGGTGCACATGGCGCATACCCTGCGCTTCACGCAGTACAGCGAAGCGGTCGCCGCGGCCGTGGCCGGCCAGGGGGTGGTCATCGGCCGGCTGCCGCTGCTGGCGCAACTGGTGCGCAGCCGCAAGCTGGTGGCGCCCTTCCGCGCGCCGGCGGCCTCGCGCCGCGGCTACTTCGTCACCGTGGCGCCGCACGCGGCGCACAACCCGAGCGCGCAGGCCTTTGCCGAATGGCTGCTGGCCGAGGCGCAACAGGCCGGCGGCGCCGCTTCGACGAGGAGATCCTGAGGGCACCGGACGCGCCGGCGCCCGCTACCTGGCAGAAGATGGAGCAGGGGGCGCAGGCGATGCGCGCGACGCCGTCGCCACCGGCTCGCTGGCCGGCTCGCTCCAGCCGGTGCGCGGGGTGAAGCGCGCCACCTGCATTTCGTCGGCCTGGAAGCCGCTGGTCCAGCGCGCGGTGACGTTGCCTTCGGCATCCATGGCCAGCTGCGGCGCGTCCTGCGCGGATCCGCCCGGGCGCGGCAGCGCACCGGCCAGCACGTCCGGCTGGCTCCAGCCCCCGGAGGGGTCGAAGCGGCTGAAGCGCAAGCTGTGGATGTTGCCCACCCGGTGGTGCCACACCGCCATCGCGACGCCGCGCCCGTTGCTGACCACCTGCGCGTTGCCGGACTCGCCATAGATGCGTTCCAGCGGCTGCGGCTGGGTCCAGCCGGTCGCGCGGATCCAACGGGACGCGACCACGCGGCGGTCGCTCACCCAGACGGCGAGCGCCTCCTCGTCGTCCAGCAGGGCCATCCTGGGCTGCGCATCCGCAGGCACGGGCGGCGGCGGAATGAGGTTGCCGCGTGCATCGCTGAGGGTCGGCACGGGGTTGGGCCGGGCTGCCGGCGGCCCGTAGCCGCCCAGCACCGCCGTGTTGTTGCGGTCGCCGGCGCCGCGCTCGCCCACGTCGTCGCACGCGGCAAGCAGCGCCGACAAGACCAGCAACAGCAGCGCGCCAGCGCCTGGCTTCACGGGCGTGCTCCCGTCCTCAGGCGCTCTTGCGCCGTGCGGGCGCCTTGGCCGGGGTGGAGGCGCGCGCGGTGCCGGGGCTCTTGCGGGCGGCGGCCTTCTTCAGCGGCACCGGCTCGTCGTTGGCGGCATCGGCCTTGCGCGCGGCAGCGGCCTTCTTCGCAGCAGGCGCGGGCGCGGCCGCCGCATTGCCCTTGAGGCTGCGGCGCAGCAGCTCCGTGAGGTCGATGACTTCCGCACTGGCCGGAGCTTCTTCCCCCGGCAACGGCGCCACCATCTTCAGGCCGCCTTCCTTCTGCTTCTGTTCCACCAGGGCCATCAGCTTCTCGCGGAACTCGTCGTGGAACAGGTCCGGCTGCCAGTCGCCGGCCATGGCATCCACCAGCTGTTCGGCCATCTTCAGTTCGGCCGCGCTCACGGTGACGTCGTCGCCCGGCCAGGCCAGGCCCGCCGTGTCGCGCACTTCGTCGGCCCAGCGCAGCAGGTTCAGCACCAGGCCCTTGCCGTGCGGAAGCAGCAAGGCGAGGTGCTGCTTGGTGGAGATCACCACGCGCGCGATGCCGACCTTGCCCGTGCGCTCCAGCGTCTCGCGCAGCAGCGCGAAGGGCTTCTGGCCGCCCTTGCCGCCGGGGCTCACGAAGTAGGGCTTGTGGAAGAACACGCTGGGGATCTGCTCGCGGTCGACGAAGGCCTCGATGTCGATGGTCTGCGTGGAGCGGGGCAGGGCCGCCTTGATCTCGTCGGGCGTGAGGACGACGTACTGGTCCTTCTCCACTTCGAAGCCCTTGACGATTTCCTCCTTGGCCGCCGCCTCGCCGGTGGCCTTGTTCACCTGCTTGTTGCCCACGCGGGTCATGGTGGCCTTGTCCAGCAGGTTGAACTTCATGCGCGTTTCCGCCGTGGCGGAGTGCAGCGTGACGGGAATGTGGACGAGGCCGAAGCTGATGGCGCCCTTCCACAGGGTGCGAGAACTGGTCGGTGCGGGCATGCGGGTTCCTTTGCCTTTGGCAGGCGTGTCGTCACCGTAGAGGAACGCGCAGGCCGCACCTGTAGGACGCCGCAGGCGAAGGTTGCAAGGCGGCGCGGGCCGCACCCTGGCTCAGGGGCAGCGCACCACGCCGCCCACCTGCGTGCACAGGCCGGCGGGCCCGATGAGGTTGGGCGCGACATGGCGCAGGTGCGTGCCGTCGTTGGCCCAGCAGCCGCCCGCGTCGCAGGTCGTGGGCGCGGGCAGCCGGCCGATCTCCACCGGCGGAGGCGGCAGCGTGACGGGCGGCAGCGGCGCCACGCGCTGCGGCACCTCGATCTGCGGCGCAGGCACGACCATCGGCGCCTGCAGCACGCGGCCCGGGCGGGTGGGCACGTGCGCCGAACCGAGGCAAGTTGCTGCCGCGGCGTTGCGCATGGCGTCCACGTTGGCGGCCCCAGCGGCGCGCGCGGCATTCAGGCCCGCCAGGGCCGCGGCGCAGTCCGGCGACTTGAGCGGGTCGCCGACTTGCGCGCCGAGGGGCAGCACGCAGGCAAGCAGGAGCAGGGCGAGGGCGTGTTTCATGGAGGAGTTCGCGGGCTTGTCCGACAGTGCGGCGATGCCGCGTTGCCTATTTTGCAGCCATGAAGTCCCGCGACACGCATCCCGGCCACGGCCAGCTCGGCGATGCACCGACCTCGTCGGTGCCGGCCAAGCCCGACCCCGGCGAAAACTCCGCCAGCACGATCGTGGAGGCGCCGATGGCCGGGAAGCGCAAGGGTCCCCTGGACCCGCACGACTTCCCCGATGGCGGCGGCAGCGGCGGCGCCGAGCGCTTCAGCCGCCGCCGCACCAAGCCCTGAACCCCCGGGCGGGCCTCGCCTCGGTAGCATCGAGCCCGCCCATGAAAATCGCCACCTACAACGTCAACGGCATCAAGACGCGCCTGCCGCACCTGCTGCGGTGGCTGGAGCGCGAACAGCCGGACGTCGCCTGCCTCCAGGAGCTCAAGGCGCTCGACGAATCCTTTCCGCTGCAGGAGATCCGTGACGCCGGGTACGAGGCCATCTGGAAAGGGCAGCGTTCGTGGAACGGCGTCGCGATCCTCGCCCGCGGGACGGCGCCCGTCGAGGTGCGCCGCACGCTGCCGGGCATGGAATCGGACGAGCACAGTCGCTACATCGAGGCAGCCGTGGACGGCATCATCGTCGGCTGCCTGTACCTGCCCAATGGCAACCCGCAGCCCGGTCCCAAGTTCGACTACAAGCTGGCGTGGTTCGAGCGCTTCATCGCGCATGCACAGACCCTGGTGGACTCGGACCATCCGGTGGTCCTGTGCGGCGACTACAACGTGGTGCCGACCGACTTCGACATCTACAACCCACGCTCCTGGCGCAAGGACGCCCTGCTGCAGCCCGAAAGCCGCGAGTGCTACGCGCGCCTGCTGGCGCAGGGCTGGACGGACTCGATCCGGCACCTGCATCCCGAGGAGCCGATCTACACCTTCTGGGACTACTTCCGCCAGCACTGGCAGACGAACTCCGGCCTGCGCATCGACCACCTCCTGCTCAATCGGCGGCTGGCGCCGTCCCTGCGGGCGGCAGGGGTCGACAGGTGGGTGCGCGGCGAGGAAAAGGCCAGCGACCACGCGCCCACCTGGGTGCAACTGGAGCTGCAAACAGCCCCGGAGAAGGTCGCCCGCAAGCGCGGCACTTAGGCAAATTCCTTAGCAAGCTCAGCCGTTTTCCCCTAGCGTAGCTCCGCCGTAGCCGTGGTTTCATCCGGTTACGTCGAAGGGGAAACGAATGAACACACCGATGCAGGACCAGGCACTGCTGCTCGAGGCGCTTTCGGACAAGGTGTTGCACCAGCTCCCGCCCGCTGTATGGCGCGGGCTTTTTCTCGGCGCTGAGCGTGACACCATCCGCTTCGAACAGCGGAACCTGACGCTGGTCCACGCCCACGTGGACGTGCCAGAGGGCCAGCCCGGCGGCGCCACGGAGCGCTTCTACCAGGAACTGCAGAGGCTCAACACCCGGCACAACGGCCGGCTCGATCCCTATGTGGCGGCCACTGCCTTGGCCACCTTCGAAAATCCCGGCGCCGGCGTGCGCATGGCGATCGAACTGCAGCGCGCCGCTGGGGACGTCGCCCTGCGGGTCGGCGTGGTCACGGGTCTTTGCACGCTCGCCTTCTTCCGCGCGCAGGGGCGCCTGTGGTGCACGCCCCTGGGCGAGCAGCCGCAACGCGCTGCGGAAGTCGCGCGCAGCGCGGCGCTCGGCGGCATGGTCATCTCGCCGGAAACCTACGGCCCGAACGAACCGCGCACCGCGGATGCGCAGGACTTCGAGGATTCGGAGCTGGACCTGTCGACGCTGGTCTACGAGACGGAGATCGACGGGATCGACATCCGTTGCTAGCCCTTGAAGCCACCTTCCGCCAGGAAGCGTTCTTCCTCCGCTGAAGTCTCCCGCCCCAGCACCGCGTTGCGGTGGGGAAAGCGCCCGAAGCGCCGCACGATGTCGCGGTGGTGCTGCGCGAAGCGCAGGGGCTCGCCGCCGACGGACTGGTTGAGCGCGACGCAGCGCTCCAGGTCCTGCAGCCGTTCCGAGTGCATGAACGGCAGGTAGAAGAACTGGCGCAGCTCGGCATCCACCTGCCCATCGAATCCGGCGGCGATCGCCGCATCGGCGGCCGCCTGGCGCGCCTGCGCATCCGTCGCATACATCCGAGCCGTGCCGCGAAAGGCATTGCGCGGGAACTGGTCCAGCAGCAGGACCAGCGCCAGGGCGCCCTCGGCACTGCCTGGCCAGTCCAGCTCGCCGCGCGCCGCCGCCTCGTGCGCGGCGAGGAAGCGGTCGCGCAGCTCGGCATCGAAGGCGGGGTCGGCGCGGAACCAGCGCTGCGGCCCCGCTGCGCGCCAGAAGTCCAGGAGCTCTTGCGGTTCGGTCAGCATGCGCCAACGATACGCCAGCCCAAGTCCTACAGCGGTCGCAGCGGGCAACTTCTAGAGTTTGCTTCATGAGCACCAACACGAGCATCGGCCCGGAAGGCATGAAGGGGGGCAACGAGGACCACGGCAACGCCGACGGCCTGGGCAACAAGACCCTGGGCGAGCACGCCACGCAGCAGCCCCCCACGGGCGCGGAGGGCGTCCTCGACCAGGCAGGCGCGCAGGTGCCGGCCGGCGTGCCGGGTTCGCGTCCCCGCCCCGGCGTGGCCAAGGGCGCGGAAGCGTTCCCCGACGGCCCGAACGTCGAGAGCAGCCCCTGGGAGCTGGACGCGGCGCGCGGCAAGCTGCCGAAGGATCGCTGACCTGCACTAGAGTGCGCCCTGGACAGGAGGGCGCGTGGACGAACGAAAGCCGCTGCCGGCGGACATCCCGGTACTGATCGCGGGCGGCGGGCCCGTGGGGCTTGCGCTGGCCGCATTGCTGGCGCGGCACGGCGTCGCCAGCCTCGTCGTCGAGGCCGACGCGGGCTACTGCACCGGCAGCCGCGCCATCTGCATCTCGCGCCGCTCTCAGGAGATCCTCTGGACGGCCGGCGCCGGCCCCGCCCTGGCGGACAAGGCGCTGCCCTGGACGGGGGGCCGCAGCTACTGGCGCGACCGCGAGGTGCTGCATTTCGAGATGCCGCACGAGCCGACCCAGCGCTTCGCGCCCATGGTCAACATCCAGCAGTACCACGTCGAGTCCTTCGTGCACGAAGCGCTGAAGCAGGTGCCCGCGCTGGCCGTCGCCTGGTCCACGCGCGTCACGACCGTGCGGCCGCAGGACGACGGTGTCGACGTCGACGTGGAAGGCCCGGACGGGCGGCAAACGATTCGCGCCGCTTACGTGGTGGCCTGCGACGGCGGCCGCAGCACGGTGCGCGAGCAGCTCGGGCTGCAGTTCGAGGGCACGCAGTACGAAGGCCGCTACGTGATCGTCGACATCGTGCAGAAGACCCGCCGCCCGGTGGAGCGGCTGGCTTGGTTCGACCCGCCGTCGAACCCCGGCTCCACGCTCCTCATGCACCGGCAGCCGGACGACGTCTGGCGCATCGACTACCAGCTGCGCGACGACGAGGACCCGGTGGAGGCCCTGAAGCCCCAGAACATCATGCCGCGCGTGCAGAGCCACCTGGCCATGATCGGCGAGTCCGCGCCCTGGAAGCTGCTGTGGTCCTCCATGTACAACGCCAAGTGCCTGACGCTGGCTTCCTACCGCCACGGCCGCGTGCTGTTCGCGGGGGACGCCGCGCACCTGGTGCCCATCTTCGGCGTGCGCGGGCTCAATTCCGGGCTGGACGATGCGGCGAACCTCGCCTGGAAGCTCGCCCTGGTGCTGCAAGGCGGTGCTGCGCCGGACTTGCTGGACACCTACTCGGGTGAACGCGTGCAGGCCGCGCGCGAGAACATGGCCTACGGTGCCAAGAGCACCGAATTCATGGCGCCACCGGACTTTGCCTTTCGCCTGATGCGCGAAGCGACGCTGCGGCTCGCGGTCGACGAGCCGGGCGTGCGCTCGCTGATCAACCCGCGGCAGTCGGCGCCGGTGGCGTACACGGAGTCCGCGCTGAACGCGCCCGAAGGCGGCGAGTGGGCCTCGTCCACCGCGGCCCCGGGCCAGCCTGCGCCGGAGGCCTTGCTCCTCGGGCCCCAGGGCGAGTTCCACCTGACGCGGTGCTTCGGCACCGATTTCACCTGCCTCGTCTTCGGTGACGGCGCCATGCCGCATGCGCTGGCGGACCTCGCCGCGCAAGGCGTCGCGGTGCTGGACATCGCCCCGGAGGCGGATGTGCACGGCCAGGCGCGCACGCGCTACGGCCTCTTCGGCCGCGGCGCGACCGGCCTGGTGCTGGTGCGCCCCGACGGCTATGTGATGGGCCGCTGGCGCGGGCTGGATGCAGAACCCGTGCTGGCCTGCCTGCGTGACAAGGGACTGCAACCATGACCGACGCCGAACTCGATCGAAGCTACACCGCCCTGTGCCAGGCGCTTGGGGAGGTGGGGCCGGAGCGCAGCGAACTCCTGCTGGCGATGGTGGTGCTGGGGCTGATGAGCCGCGCGGAGAGCGCGGATGAGGTGCTGGCGCTTGTGCAAAAGGCGCGGGAGCGGGTGGTTTCGTAGCGGGAACCTTAGCCGCGTCCGAGGCTCCCACCATGCCCGCCCCCCGCGGCGGAAAGTCCCTCCCGCCGTCCGGCAGCGGGCGGGTCCCTACAATCGCCGGTCCCCCCGCCTTCCCGCCTGCATGAACGCACCTGTCGACGTGTCCTTTTTCGCGCGCGCCGCGAAGCCGATCACCAGCTACCGCAAGTACTGGGCGCATCGCTTCGGCCCCGCGCCGTTCCTGCCGATGAGCCGGCAGGAGATGGATGCGCTCGGCTGGGACAGCTGCGACGTGATCCTGGTCACCGGCGATGCTTACGTCGACCACCCGAGCTTCGGCATGGCGGTGGTCGGACGCGTGCTGGAAGCGCAAGGCTTTCGCGTCGGCATCATCGCGCAGCCGGACTGGCACAGCGCCGAGGCCTTCAAGGCGCTGGGCAAGCCCAACCTGTTCTGGGGCGTGACCGCCGGGAACATGGATTCGATGATCAACCGCTACACGGCGGACCGCAAGCTGCGCAGCGACGACGCGTACACGCCTGGTGACGTGGCGGGCAAGCGGCCGGACCGCGCCGCGATCGTGTACAGCCAGCGTTGCCGCGAAGCGTTCAAGGACGTGCCGATCCTGCTGGGCGGCATCGAAGGATCGCTGCGCCGCATCGCGCATTACGACTACTGGTCGGAGAAGGTGCGCCACAGCATCGTGCTGGACGCCAAGTGCGACCTGCTGCTGTACGGCAACGCCGAACGCGCGATCGTGGAGATCGCGCACCGCCTCGCCGCGCGCGAGCCGGTCGAGAACATCACGGACGTGCGCGGCACGGCCTTCGTGCGCCGCTCCACGCCCGAGGGCTGGATGGAGATCGACTCCACCAGCGTCGACGCGCCCGGCCGCGTCGAGGAGCACGTCAACCCGTACATGACGATCTCCGAGCAGGCCAAGGCCCAGGGCGAGACCTGTGCGAAAGACGAGGGCAGTTCACTCCCTCTCCCGCCCGCGGGAGAGGGCAGGGGTGAGGGCCGCAGCGCGTCCCAGCCCCTGCAGTTCGTCGCCAACCCGCGCATCCGCCTCAACCGCGATCGCACCGTCATCCGCCTGCCTTCCCACGAGGCCGTGAAGTCGGACCCGGTGCTCTACGCCCACGCCAGCCGCGTGCTGCACCTGGAGACCAACCCGGGCAACGCGCGCGCCCTCGTGCAGGCGCACGGCGAGCGCGACGTGTGGCTGACGCCGCCGCCCATCCCGCTCACCACCGCGGAGATGGACCACGTGTTCGGCCTTCCCTACGCGCGGGCGCCGCATCCGGCGTATGGCGACGCGAAGATCCCGGCGTGGGAGATGATCCGGTTCTCCGTGAACATCATGCGGGGCTGCTTCGGCGGCTGCACCTTCTGCTCGATCACCGAGCACGAAGGCCGCATCATCCAGAGCCGCAGCGAGGATTCGATCATCCACGAGGTGGAAGAGATCCGCGACAAGGTGAAGGGCTTCACCGGCGTGATCTCGGACCTGGGCGGCCCCACCGCCAACATGTACCGCATCGGCTGCAAGACGCCCGAGATCGAGGCCGCCTGCCGCAAGCCGAGCTGCGTGTACCCCGGCATCTGCTCGAACCTGAACACGGACCACGGGCCGCTGGTGAAGATCTACCGCCGCGCGCGGGCGCTCAAGGGCATCAAGAAGATCCTGATCGGCTCCGGCCTGCGCTACGACCTGGCGGTGCAGTCGCCCGAGTACGTGAAGGAGCTCGTGCAGCACCACGTCGGCGGCTACCTGAAGATCGCGCCCGAGCACACGGAACAGGGGCCGCTGTCGAAGATGATGAAGCCGGGCGTGGGCAGCTACGACCGCTTCAAGCAGATGTTCGACAAGTTCTCGGCGGAGGCGGGCAAGGAGCAGTACCTGATCCCGT
Organism: Ramlibacter sp.; assembly: GCA_036263715.1. Lineage (GTDB taxonomy): Bacteria > Pseudomonadota > Gammaproteobacteria > Burkholderiales > Burkholderiaceae_C > Ramlibacter. Next base: position 9,933 of record DATAGN010000195.1, on the reverse strand, counting down.
ACTTCATCGCCGCGCATCCGGGCACGAGCGACGAGGACATGATGAACCTGGCGCTGTGGCTCAAGCGCAATGGCTTCCGCGCCGACCAGGTGCAGGCCTTCTACCCGAGCCCGATGGCCACCGCCACGGCGATGTACCACTCGGGCAAGAACACGTTGCGCCGGGTCACGCGCGACAGCGAGACGGTGGACATCGTGCGCGGCGAGCGCCGCCGGCGCCTGCACAAGGCCTTCCTGCGCTACCACGACCCAAACAACTGGCCGCTGCTGCGCGAGGCGCTCAAGGCGATGGGCCGGGCCGACCTGATCGGCAACGGCAAGCACCACCTGGTGCCGACCTTCCAGCCGATGACGGACGGCACCTATGCGAGCCCGCGCCGCAAGAATTCCACGGGGCCGGTGAAGGGCAGGGTGCTGACGCAGCACACGGGGCTGCCGCCGCGGCGGTCGAAGTAGGCGCGTCGGGGTTCGGCGCTGCGCGCGCTCACCCCGACCTACGAGGACATCCCGTAGGCGGTGGTGAGCGGCGAAGCCCGAACCCCGACGCTCACGCCCGCATCGTGTGGATCGGCAGATCCTTCTCCGCCGCCAACGCATCCAGCTGCGCACAGGTGCGCCCCGCGAAGAACGCCGCCACCGCCGCGTGCGTCTCCTGCGCGAACATCGTGTTCCTGCCGCTGTCGGCCACACCGGCAGCCTCGCACAGGCGCTGCGCGAAATGCGGCTCCAGCGCCGCGACGGCCACCCGCCCGTCCTGGCACGGGTAGACGCGATAGCCTGCGTGCGCGCCGCCGACGGCTCCCTTTGCGTCGGTGAGCCCCCAGTGGCGCGGCAGCGCCAGATAAGCGGCCGCTTCCGACAGCGCCACTTCCAGGTACACGCCTTCCGGGTGCGGATCGCCACCGCCGGCATAGCGCTCGTGCTTGCGAAGCGCCGCCTGCAGCACCGCCTCGGCGCCCATCAACGATCCGCTCATGTCCGCGTAGAGCGTGGCGGGTAGTTCCATGCCGGGCACGAGCCCGTTATCGGCGAGGTAGGTCAGGTCGTGGCCCGGCTCCTCGGCACGCGCGCCCGGTGCGCCGACGATCGCCACCTGGCTCAGCGACGGATAGCGGCCGTGCAGTTCCTTCCAGCCGAGCCCCAGTTTCTGCAGCGCCGAGGGCCGGAACGAGGTGAGCAGCACGTCGGTGCGGGCGAGTTCGCGCTCCAGCACCTTCCGGCCTTCCGGCGTCTTCAGGTCCGCCTGCAGCACCTTCACGCCCTCGTGCATCTGCGCATACGCGCCGGGGTTGTAGTGCGCCATGGGATCGCCGGTGGGCGGCTCCAGCTTCGCGCAGCTCGCTCCCATGCGGCGGCACCGCATCAGCGCGGCGGGGCCGGGCAGGTTGAGGGCAAGGCTCAGGATGCGCAGTCCATGCAGCGGCGCAAACGTTGGTGTCATGCGCGCGAACTTAGCAGAGCCCTTCGCTGGGGTACATCCCGATGCAGTGGAGCAGCCGTGGCGCTAGGCTGGGTGGCGATGCCGGCGCGAGCCGGCAGCCCTTTACGAACCGGAGACAAAACGATGCAGTTCAGGAAGACATTCGTCGTGCTGGCGGGCCTGGCCACCGCCGCACTTGCGCAAGCGCAAGGGACCTGGCCCACCAAGCCGATCACGCTGGTCGTGCCCTTCGCGGCAGGCGGGCCGACCGACGTCGTCGCGCGCACGCTGGGCGCCGCGATGAGCAAGTCGCTCGGGCAGACCGTGGTGGTGGAGAACAAGCTGGGTGCGGGCGGGACGGTCGCCGCGGCGGCCGTGGCCAAGTCGGCGCCGGACGGCTACACCTTCTTCATCCACCACAACGGCATGGCGACGGCGCCGGCGCTGTACCGCAAGCTCAATTTCGACCCGCTCAAGGACTTCGAGTTCGTGAGCCAGGCCGTCGAAGTGCCCATGACGCTGCTGGCGCGCAAGGACTTCCCGGCCAACAACTTCACCGAGCTGGTGGCGTACCTGCGCGCCAACAAGGAGAAGATCAACCTGGCCAACGCGGGCCTGGGCGCCGTTTCGCAGCTGTGCGGGATGATGTTCCAGCGCGCCATCGGCGTGCAGTTCACCGAGGTGCCGTTCCAGGGCACCGCGCCCGCCATGAACGCGCTGCTGGGCGGCCAGGTGGACATCCTCTGCGACCAGACGACGCAGACGGTGCCGCAGATCAAGGCCGGCAACGTGAAGATGTACGGCGTGACCACGAAGAAGCGCGTGAAGGTGCTGCCGCAGGCGCCGACGCTCGCGGAGCAGGGCTTGAAGGACTTCGAGGTCGTCGTTTGGCACGGCGTCTATGCGCCCAAGGGCACGCCCAAGCCGATCGTCGACCGCATGAATGCCGCCGTGCGCGCCGCGCTCAAGGACCCGGAAGTCGCCAAGCGCATGGACGACCTCGGTGCCGAGATCGTGCCCGATGCCGAGAACACGCCGCAGGCGCTGCAGGCGTGGCTGAAGACCGAGATCGACAAGTGGGGACCGGTGATCCGCGCGGGCGGGAAGTTCGCAGACTGATGTCATCCCCGCGGAGGCGGGGATCCAGAGCTTTCGAGGAAAGGGCCGCAGCAGCGGCCCTTTTCGATGCGGGAGCCCTGGATCCCCGCCTGCGCGGGGATGACGGGGAGAGCGCGGGGAGGACGACTACAGCGGCAACCCCACGTAGTTCTCCGCCAGCGCCGTAGCCGCCGCCTTCGAACCCACGAGGTAGTCCAGCTCCGCCTCCTGCACCCGCTGGCCGAAGCCTTCCGTGTCCGGGAAACGGTGCATCAGGTTGGTGAGCCACCACGAGAAGCGCTCGGCCTTCCAGATGCGGCGCAGGCAACGCTGCGAGTAGTCGTCGATGCCCGCCTCGCTCTTTTCCGCGTAGTACTCGACCAGCGCACCGGAGAGGTACTTCACGTCGGTTGCCGCCAGGTTCAGGCCCTTGGCGCCGGTCGGCGGCACGATGTGCCCGGCATCGCCGGCGAGGAACAAGCGCCCGAAACGCAGCGGCTCGGCGACGAAGCTGCGCAGGGGCGCGATGCTCTTTTCGATGCTGGGGCCGGTGACGATCCTTTCCGCGAGCTCCGGGTCGAGCCGGCGGCGCAGTTCGTCCCAGAAGCGCTGGTCGCCCCAGGCCTCCACCTTGTCGTCCAGCGGGCACTGCACGTAATAGCGGCTGCGCGTCATGCTGCGCATCGAGCACAGCGAAAAGCCGCGGTCGCTGTTGCCGTAGACGATGGCGTGCGGCGACACCGGCGGCACGTCGGCCAGCACGCCCAGCCAGCCGAACGGGTAGACGCGTTCGTACTCGGTGACCTTGTCCTTGACGCTCGCGCGGCTGACGCCGTGGTAGCCGTCGCAGCCGGCGACGAAGTCGCAACGCAGTTCTTGGGTGGCACCGTCCTTCCGGTAGCGGACCACCGGCTGGTCACCGTCGATGCCATGAATGCTGACGTTGCCTGCCTCGTAGACGGTCGACAGCCCCTGCCGCTCGCGCGCGTCCATGAGGTCGCGCGTCAGCTCGGTCTGGCCGTAGGCCGTGACCACCTTGCCGCCGGTGAGGCCGTCGATGTCGATCGGGTGCCGGGTGCCGGCGAAGACCAGCTCGATGCTGTGGTGCACGATGCCTTCGCGCTGCACGCGCTCGCCCACGCCCGCCTCCTTGAGCAGGTCCACCGTGACCTGCTCCAGGATGCCGGCGCGGATGCGGCCCAGCACGTACTCGCCCGTCTGGCGCTCGACGATCACGTTGGCGATGCCGGCCTTGTGCAGCAGCTGCCCGAGCAGCAGGCCGGCCGGGCCGGCGCCGATGATGGCGACCTGGGTGCGTTGCGTCATGGTTCGTCTCCTGGACCGCAGCTTAGGCGCCATCGCCTGCCACCGCCAGTGCGCACGGCGAGTGCTGTGCGATGATCGTGCAGGCTGCGCGATGATCGCGCAAACGGTGCGCACCATGACCATTGCGACTGCGGACTACATCGCCGGCATGGCCAAAGGCCTGGCCGTGCTGGAGAGCTTCGACACGCAACGGCAGCGCCTGAACGCGACGCTCGCCGCCGAGCGCGCCGGCCTCACCCGCGCGGCGGCGCGCCGGCACCTGCTGACGCTGGCCCACCTGGGCTACCTGGAGACCGACGGCAGCTGGTTCTGGCTGGCGCCCAAGGTGCTGCGCTTTTCCGGCAGCTACCTCGCCTCGGCGCGGCTGCCGCGGGTGATCCAGCCCACGCTCAACAGGCTGGCCGGCTCGACCGGCGCGTCGTGTTCGGCCGTGGTGCTGGACGGCGACCAGGTGGTGATCGTCGCCCGCAGCGGCTCGGCCCTGATGGCCTACGGCCTGCACCTCGGCGCGCGGCTGCCTGCGCATGCGACCTCCACCGGCCGCGTCCTGCTGGCGGCGAAGAACCGCACGGAGTTCAACACCTGGATGAAAGGCCGCGAGCTGTCGCGCCTGACCGCCCGCACGACGGTGGACAACAAGCAGTTCCGCGCCCTCATCGACCAGGTGCGACAGCAGGACTGGTGCGCGGCAAGCGAGGAGCATGAGCTGGGTGTTCACGCCGTCGCTGTCCCGCTTCGGAACATGGAAGGACGCACGGTGGCTGCGCTGAATGCGGTGATGACGCGCGATCGGCTGGACGCCAAGGTTCTGCAAAGGGAGCTCTTGCCGCCCTTGCTGGAAGCCGCCCGCGAGCTGAGGGCGCTTCTATAGAGGCAGTTCGCTATAAGCAAACTGCGAGATATTCGTTGCAGGATGAAGGAGCGCTCCCCACAATCCCTTGCTCTCTAGAAAGAAGGGGAATTCCATGACTCTGCGCCTCGGGGACACCGCTCCCGATTTCGTCCAGGATTCCACCGCCGGCACGATCCGTTTTCACGAATGGGCGGGCGACTCGTGGGTGGTGCTGTTTTCGCATCCCGCAGACTTCACGCCCGTGTGCACCACCGAGCTGGGCAAGACCGCCGCACTGGCGGGCGAGTTCGCCAAGCGTGGCGTCAAGCCGATCGCCGTGAGCGTGGACCCGGTGGAGTCGCACCATTCCTGGGTCAAGGACATCAACGAGACGCAGGCGACGACGGTCAACTTCCCGATCCTCGCCGACGCGGACAAGAAGGTCGCCACCCTCTACGACATGATCCACCCGAACTCGCTGGTCAACGCCACGGTGCGCAGCGTGTTCATCATCGACCCGAAGAAGGTCATCCGCACGACGCTGACATACCCGGCGTCCACCGGCCGCAACTTCGACGAGATCCTGCGCGTGATCGACTCGCTGCAGCTGACCGACAGCCACAAGGTGGCCACGCCCGCGAACTGGAAGCAGGGCGACGATGTCGTCATCGTCCCGAGCATCCAGGATCCGAAGGAGCTGGCCGAGCGCTTCCCCAAGGGCTTCCGCGCGGTGAAGCCGTACTTGCGCCTCACGCCCCAACCCAACAAGTGAACATGAAGATCAAACTCCTCCTCGCTTCGCTCGCGATCGCCGCGAGCGGCGTCGCCTCCGCCCAGCAGACCCTGCTGAACGTCTCCTATGACGTGGCGCGCGAGTTCTACAAGGACATCAACGCCGCCTTCGTCCCCTGGTACAAGAAGACCACGGGCAAGGACGTGAAGATCGAGCAGTCGCACGCCGGCTCGAGCGCGCAGGCGCGCGCCGTCGCCGACGGCCTGGATGCCGACGTGGTGACGATGAACACCACCACCGACATCGAGTTCCTGGCCGAGAAGGGCGTGGTCGCCAAGGACTGGGCCAAGCGCTTCCCGAACAACGCGGCGCCGACCACGTCGACCATGCTGTTCCTGGTGCGCAACGGCAATCCCAAGGGCATCAAGGACTGGGAAGACCTGGTCAAGCCCGACGTGAAGGTCGTGGTGGTGAACCCCAAGACCGGCGGCAACGGCCGCTATGCCTACCTGGCCGCCTGGGGCTACATCAAGAAGAAAGGCGGCACCGATGCGCAGGCTGCCGACTTCGTGGGCAAGCTGTACAAGAACGTGCCGGTGCTCGCGCGCGGCGGCCGCGATGCGACCAGTGCCTTCCTGCAGCGGAACATCGGCGACGTGCTGATCACGTTCGAATCGGAAGTCGAATCGGTGAACCAGGAGTTCGGCGCCAACAAGGTGGACCCGGTGTATCCGTCCGTCAGCATCGTGGCGGAGAACCCGGTGGCCGTGGTCGAGCGCACGGTCGCCAAGAAAGGCACCGCCGACCTGGCCAAGGCCTACCTGAATTTCGTGTACTCCGACGAGGGCCAGGAGATCGCCGCCAAGCACTACATCCGCCCGTCGAACCCCGCGATCCTGAAGAAGCATCCCAAGTTCAAGCAGATCAACCTGTTCACGGTCAAGGAGCTCTATGGCTCCCTGTCCGAAGCGCAGAAGGTCCACTTCAACGACGGCGGCCAGTTCGACAAGATCTATACCGTCAAATAAATGACCGGTGCCATCGCGGCGCCGCTGCCGGCGACGGCGGCGGCGCCTTCTTCGCGTCGCGCCAGCAGGAAGGTGCTGCCCGGGTTCAACCTGACCCTGGGCTTCACGCTGTTCTACCTGTGCCTGATCGTCCTGATCCCGCTGTCGGCGCTGCTGCTCAAGACCTTCACCCTCAGCTGGGACCAGTTCTGGGCGGCCGTCACCTCGCCGCGGGTGCTGGCGTCGTACCGCCTCACCTTCGGCGCGTCCTTCCTCGCGGCGCTGGTGAACGTCTTCTTCGGGTTGCTGGTCGCCTGGGTGCTGGTGCGCTACGAGTTCCCCGGCAAGAAGATCGTCGACGCGCTGGTGGACCTGCCGTTCGCGCTGCCCACCGCGGTGGCCGGCATTTCCCTCACGGCGCTGCTCGCCGGCAATGGCTGGATCGGGCAGTTCCTGGAGCCGCACGGCATCACGCTGGCCTTCAACCGCAACGGCGTGGTGATCGCTCTCATCTTCATCGGGCTGCCCTTCGTGGTGCGCACGGTGCAGCCGGTGCTGGAGGAGTCCGAGAAGGAACTCGAGGAAGCCGCGATGTGCCTGGGCGCGACCCGGTGGCAGACCTTCACCCGGGTGATCTTCCCCTCCATCGCGCCGGCGCTGCTGACCGGATTTGCCATGGCCTTCGCGCGCGCCATCGGTGAGTACGGCTCGGTGATCTTCATCGCCGGCAACATGCCGATGGTGTCCGAGATCACGCCGCTGATCATCATCGGCAAGCTGGAGCAGTACGACTACGCCGGCGCCACCGCGGTGGCCTCCGTGATGCTGCTGTTTTCCTTCATCCTGCTGCTGGTGATCAACGGCCTGCAGTCCTGGCAGCGCAAGCGCTCCGGGGGGAAATGATGACGGCGACGGACCTCACCCGCCGACGCGTCTCCACCAGCGAGCCGGCCTGGGTGCGCTACACGCTGATCGGCACGGCTCTGGTCTTCCTGCTGCTGTTCCTGGTGCTGCCGCTGGCGGCCGTGTTCACCGAGGCCCTGCGCAAGGGTTTCGCGGCGTACTGGGAAGCGCTGAAGGAGCCGGATGCCTGGTCGGCGATCCGGTTGACGCTGATCACCGCTGCCATCGCGGTGCCGCTGAACCTGGTGTTCGGCGTGGCAGCGGCCTGGGCGATCGCCAAGTACGAATTCCGCGGCAAGGCCTTCCTGACCACGCTGGTGGACCTGCCGTTCTCGGTGTCGCCGGTCGTCGCCGGCCTGATCTACGTGCTGGTCTTCGGCGCGCAGGGCTGGCTGGGGCCCTGGCTGGAAACGCACGGCATCAAGATCATCTTCGCCATCCCCGGCATCGTGCTGGCGACGATCTTCGTGACCTTTCCCTTCATCGCGCGCGAGCTGATCCCGCTGATGCAGGCGCAGGGCACCGAGGAGGAGCAGGCGGCGATCGTGCTGGGCGCGACCGGCTGGCAGACCTTCTGGCGCGTGACGCTGCCCAACATCAAGTGGGGCCTGATCTACGGGGTGATCCTGTGCAACGCGCGTGCGATGGGCGAGTTCGGCGCGGTGTCGGTGGTGTCCGGCCACATCCGCGGCCAGACGAACACGATGCCGCTGCACGTGGAGATCCTCTACAACGAGTACCAGTCGGTGGCGGCGTTTGCCGTCGCTTCGCTGCTGGCGCTGCTGGCCGTGGTGACGCTGGTCATCAAGTCGGCGGCCGAATGGAAGCAGGAACGCGAGATGAAGGCCGCGGCGGAACTGCCGCCGGAGCGGCCAGCCTCGGGAAGGACAGCCGCATGAGCATCGAGATCCGCAACGTCAGCAAGCATTTCGGCGACTTCCAGGCGCTGAACGACGTGTCGCTCACCATCGCCTCCGGCGAGCTGGTCGCGCTGCTCGGGCCCTCGGGCTGCGGCAAGACCACGCTGCTGCGCATCATCGCCGGCCTGGAAACCGCCGACGCCGGCAACATCCTGTTCGCCGGCGAGGACACCACGGACGTGCACGTGCGCGAGCGGCAGGTGGGATTCGTGTTCCAGCACTACGCGCTGTTCCGGCACATGACGGTGTTCGAGAACGTGGCCTTCGGCCTGCGCGTGAAGCCGCGCGGCCAGCGGCCGGGCGAGGCGCAGATCAGGCAGAAGGTGCACGAACTCCTGGGCCTCGTGCAGCTGGACTGGCTGGCCGACCGCTTCCCGTCGCAGCTGTCCGGCGGCCAGCGGCAGCGCATCGCCCTGGCGCGGGCGCTGGCCGTGGAGCCCAAGGTGCTGCTGCTGGACGAACCCTTCGGCGCGCTCGACGCGAAGGTGCGCAAGGAACTGCGCCGCTGGCTGCGCCGCCTGCACGACGACCTGCACGTCACCTCGATCTTCGTCACGCACGACCAGGAGGAGGCGCTGGAAGTCGCCGATCGCGTGGTGCTGATGAATGCGGGCAACGTGGAGCAGGTCGGCTCGCCGCAGGAGGTGTGGGACCATCCCGCGAGCCCCTTCGTCTACGGCTTCCTCGGCGACGTGAACCTGTTCCACGGGCGTGCCCACGAGGGCGAGGTGCAGATCGGCGGCATGCAGATCGCATCGCCGGAACATGCGCAGGCGCAGAACGCCCGGGCCTCCGCCTTCGTGCGTCCGCACGACCTGGACGTGCAGCCCTGGAGGCCGGGTGCGACCGGCATGGTGGTGAAGCTCGCGCGCGCCATCGTGGTCGGGCCGATCGCCCGCCTGGAACTTCTTCCGGTCGAGCCAGCCCAACAGAGTGACAATCCGAATGCCGATCCGGTGATCGAGGCGCAGATCCCTGCGCAGCGCTTCCGTGAGTTCGGCTTCCGCGAGGGCGACACGCTGGTGGCGACACCGCGCCAGGCCCGTGTGTTTCTGGAGACCGGCGCCGGCATCTGAACGTGCGGCGCCCGAGCAAGGACCCAAGGACGATGGCCGGGAAGTTGTTGAACGTGTTCGAGTCGGCGCCGCGCAAGGTGCTGGCGCTGGTGTGCGCCGCCTGCATCGCGCTGCTGGCCTTTGGCTTGTACCTGCAACACGTGGTGGGACTGGAGCCGTGCCCCATGTGCATCGTCCAGCGTTATGCGATGGTGCTGGTCGCCATCGCCGCCGGTGTCACGGCGGCGCTGCGTTCCCGGGGTGCCCACATCGCGGGCGGTGCGCTGGTGTCACTGCTGTCGCTGTTCGGCGCCTTCGTGGCCGCGCGGCAAAGCTGGCTGCAGTGGTATCCGCCCGAGATCGCGTCCTGCGGGCGCGACTTCTACGGGATGATCGAGACCTTCCCGCTCAAGCGCGCGATCCCGATGATCTTCCGCGGCAGCGGCGACTGCACCAAGATCGACTGGACTTTCCTGGGCGGCTCGATCGCGAACTGGTCCTTCCTGTGGTTCGTGTTCTTCGCGATCGTGGGGGCGATGCTGGTGGCCAGGCAGTTGCGCAAACCGGCCGATGGCGGGGTGAGCGCGCCGATGGCGGCCTGAGTGCGTCGGGGTTCGGCGCTGCGCGCGCTCACCCCGAC